>JAFSZQ010000119.1 GCA_017458885.1 Oscillospiraceae bacterium | reverse complement strand
TGTTGTGGATGACCGTGCCGACGGGGATGTTCGCGATGGGCAGGCAGTTGCCGGGCTTGATGTCCGCGAGCGCGCCGCTGGTGACCTTGTCGCCCGCCTTCAGCCCGACGGGGGCGAGGATGTAGCGTTTCTCGCCGTCCTCGTACTCGAGCAGCGCGATGAACGCGCTGCGGTTCGGGTCGTACTCCAGACGGAGCACGGTCGCGAACATATCCTCTTTGTCGCGCTTGAAGTCGATGATGCGGTACTTCTGCTTGTTGCCGCCGCCGTGGTGGCGGACGGTGATGCGCCCGTAGCTGTTGCGGCCCGCGTGCTTCTTGAGCGGCTCGGTGAGCGAACGCTCGGGCTTGGCCTTCTTATCGACGCCCTCGAAGGCGGACACGGTCATGTGACGGCGCGAGGGGGTCGTGGGCTTATAACTCTTGATCGCCATGCTCTTTCCTCCTTACACCATGCCCTCGAAGAGCTCGATGGTCTTCGAGTCCTCCGCGAGCTGGACGTAGGCTTTCTTCCAACTGCGGGTCATGCCGGGGCGCGCCGCGCCGCGGCGCTTTTCCTTGCCGTGGACGTTGAGCGTGTTGACGTCCTTGACCTTGACGCCGAACGCCGTCTCGACCGCGTTCTTGATCTCGACCTTGCCCGCGGTCTTCGCGACCTCGAAGACGTACTTCTTGCTCGCGACGTCCGCCATGGAACGCTCGGTGATGATCGGGCGGATGATGATGTCGTAGCTGTTCATGCGAACACCTCCTCGATGACCGCGAGGGCCGCCTTGTCGATGACCAGATACTTCGCGTTGAGCAGGTCATAGACGTTGATGAGCCGCGCGGGGGCGGTCAGGACGCCGGGCAGATTGCGGGCGCTCCTGACGACGTTGGGGTTGACCTCGGGCGTGATGACGACGGCCTTGCCGTCCGCCTTGACCGCCTCGAGGAACTGGCGGAAGGTCTTGGTCTTGATCTCGTCCATCTCGATCTTGTTCACGACGATGATCTCGCCGTCCGCCGCCTTGGCGGAGAGCACGGACTTGAGCGCGAGGCGCTTGACCTTCTTATTGAGCACATAGCTGTAGGAGCGGGGCTTCGGCGCGAAGACGACGCCGCCGTGCGTCCACTGGGGCGCGCGGGTGCTGCCCTGACGGGCGCGGCCCGTGCCCTTCTGACGCCAGGGCTTCCTGCCGCCGCCGGAGACTTCCGCGCGCGTGAGGGCGCTTTGAGTACCCTGACGGCAGTTGGCGAGGTGGTTCTTGACGACCTCGTGGACGACCGCCATATTCGGCTCGATGCCGAAGATCGCGTCGCTGAGCTCGACGTCGCCGACCTTGCGACCGGTCATATTGACAACTTTGATCGTAGACATATTCAGGCACTCCTTTCCTTACATTCTGGCGGAAGCCTTCTGCGGGTTGCGGCCGGACGCCTTCTGCGGGTTCTTGCTGATGTCCGCGCCCGCCTGCTTGACCTTGTGGACCTTGACGGTGGTCTTGATCGTGACCAGACCGTTCTTCGGGCCGGGGACGGCGCCGCGGACGACGAGCATATTCAACTCGGGATCGACCTTGACGACCTCAAGGTTCTGGACGGTGACGGTCTCCACGCCGAACTGGCCGGCGCCGATCTTGCCCTTGAAGATGCGGCTGGGGTCGGTGGTGGAGCCCATCGAACCGGCGTGACGGGCGACAGGGCCGCCGCCGTGGCTCTCGGGTCCGCGATGCGCGCCCCAGCGTTTGATGACGCCGGAGTAGCCGTGGCCCTTGCTGGTGCCGGTGACGTCCACGAAGTCGCCCTCCTTGAACGTGTCCGCCTTGACGATCGCGCCGAGCTCCAGCTCCGCGGCGTTGTCGAGGTCGAACTCGCGCAGGTGCTTCTTGGGGCCGACGCCCGCCTTCTGCAGGTGGCCCAGCTCGCCCTTGGTGAGCTTGCGCTCGGGCACGTCCTCGAACCCGAGCTGGACGGCTTCGTAGCCGTCTTTTTCGGCAGTCTTCTTCTGCGTGACGACGCACGGGCCCGCCTCGATGACGGTGACCGGGATCACGTGGCCGTTTTCGTCGAAGATCTGGGACATACCGACTTTTTTGCCGATGATCGCTTTCATGTATGATCCTCCATTCAGGTTATTGGTCGGCGTCATATTGCGCGGTAACGGCGCGCATTGCTCTGCCGACTTGACCTCTGTTTGCCTCACGCAAGTCGGCAAACATTGGTAGAGCAACAATTATAATGTGGTGCGTTAGAGCTTGATCTCAATTTCAACGCCCGCGGGCATCTCGAGACCCATCAGCGCCTCGACGGTCTTGGGCGTCGAGTTGGTGATGTCGATCAGGCGCTTGTGCGTGCGGCGCTCGAACTGCTCACGGCTGTCCTTATACTTGTGGACGGCGCGCAGGATCGTCACGATCTCGCGCTTGGTGGGCAGGGGGATGGGACCGGAGACGGTCGCGCCGGTGCGCTTCGCCGCCTCGACGATCTTCTCTGCGCTCTGGTCGATGACCTGATGGTCATACGCCTTGAGCCGGATGCGGATCATTTCTTTTGCCATTTGTCTGTTCCTCCAATTTTGTACGGTGTTTTCGTCCGTACGGTGAGCGGCATCTCTATACGCTTATCCGTGCGTATCATTCCTGCTCATGGAAAAACCGGCGCGCAATACGGCCGGTCCATGGCACGGCGATCTACGCCGCGTAACGGATGTCAATCTCAGCCGCCCGATTTTCGGACATACTCCCCGAAAGTTACCTCGGTCTCCCGAGCAATCTCCCGGTTCCTCGCGTTTGCCGCGCGTTTGGGCATGGCTCGCCCAGTCGCGGACTTGGACATAGTACTATAGGAAAAACGCCGTGTCAAGAGAAATTTTCGCACTTGGCAAGAAAATTTTTCAAACCACTACATCTTGTGCCTCGCACCGTCCTACGCGCCGAAGAACAGGCGCACCGCGCAGGCGGAGAGCAGGAACATCACGCCGTCGGCGACGAGCGCGGCGGGGATGGTGTAGCGCGTTTTGCGGATGCCCGCCGCGCCGCAGTAGACCGCGACGGTGTAGAACGTCGTCTCGCTCGAGCCGAGCATCACTGCCGCCACGCGCCCCGCGTAGCTGTCCGCGCCGCTGTTTTCCATGATCTCGCTGCCCACGGCGAGCGCCCCGCTGCCGGAGATCGGGCGCACGAGCAGCAGCGGCGCGCACTCCGGCGGGATGCCGAGCGCCGTCAGCAGGGGGGAGAGCAGCCGCGCGAGCCAGTCCATCGCGCCCGAGGCGCGGAACATATACACCGCCGTCAGCAGCCCCACGAGCGAGGGCAGCACGCGCAGCAGCACGCCCAGACCCTCCTCCGCGCCCTTGGTCAGCGCGCCGTACACGTCCACGCGCCGCGCCGCGCCGTACACGCCGACGAAGCAGAGGAGCAGGGGAACGACGAGTTCGGAAAGCGTCACGTCCGATCCCTCCACACGCGCTCAAACAGCTTCGCCGCCGCGAGCCCCGCGGCGACGGCGACGCCCGACGCGAGCCCGACGGCGGGACGGATGTCGAACGGGTCGCGCGCGCCCAGCGCGGCGCGGACGCCCGCGACGGTGGTCGGCAAAAGCTGGACGGACGCGGTGTTGAGCACGACGAGCAGGCACAGCTCGTCGGACGCGACGCCGCCGCTGCCGCGCGCCA
>JAFSZQ010000118.1 GCA_017458885.1 Oscillospiraceae bacterium | reverse complement strand
GGGTACTTGTACGGCGCGGTGCGGCGCTTGACGTAGTCCTGTATCTCGCGCTTGAGCTCGTCCGTGCCCGCCGTTCCCTTCGTCAGCGTGATGCACGCCTTGACGACCTGACCGCGTATCTCGTCCGGCGCGGCGCAGACGCCGCACTCGAGGACGTAGGGCAGCTCCATGATGACGCTCTCGATCTCAAACGGCCCGATGCGGTAGCCGCTGGACTTGATCACGTCGTCCGCGCGCCCGACGTACCAGAAGTAGCCGTCCTCGTCCTGCCACGCGAGGTCGCCCGTGTGGTACCAGTCGTCGTGCCACTGCGCCGCCGTCGCCTCGCTCGCGTCGTAGTAGCCCTTGAACAGCCCGCAGGGGACGCCCGCGCCGGTGTAGAGCACGATCTCGCCCGTGTCGCCGGTGCCGACGGGTTTTCCGTCCGCGCCCATCAGCTCCACGGAGTACATCGGGTTCGGCTTGCCCATCGAGCCGGGCTTCGGCGTCGTGCCGACGAAGTTGCCGATGACGAGCGTGGTCTCCGTCTGCCCGAAGCCCTCCATGACGGACAGCCCCGTGCTCTTCCTGAACTGCTCGTAGACCTCGGGATTCATCGCCTCGCCCGCGATGCTCGCGTGCTTGACGGAGGAGAGGTCGTACCGGCTCAAGTCCTCCTTGATGAAGAAGCGGTACATCGTCGGCGGCGCGCAGAATGTGGTGATATGGTACTTCGCGAACAGCGGGAGAATGTCCTCGGCGCTGAAGCGGTCGAAGTCGTAGACGAAGGTCGCCGCGCCGTTCATCCACTGGCCGTAGAGCTTGCCCCAGAGCGCCTTGCCCCAGCCGGTGTCGGAGATGGTGAGGTGCAGCCCGTCGGGATCGACACAGTGCCAGTATCGCGCCGTGACGTAGTGCCCCAGCGGGTACTTGCAGCTATGCTCCACCGCCTTCGGGTAGCCCGACGTGCCGGAGGAGAAAAGCATGAGCATCGTGTCGTCGCCGCAAATGCTGTCCTCCGTGCGGTGGAAGCGGCTGGAGTACATCTCGTACTCATCGTCGAAGCTGTGCCAGCCCTCGCGCGTGCCGCCGCTCACGACGCGGAGCCTGACCGTCGGGCAGCGATCCATCGCGCGCTCCGCCTCCGCCGCGCACTTTCCGTAGGCGGAGCAGACGACGGCGCTCACGCCCGCCGTGCGGAAGCGGTACTCAAAGTCTTTCTCCAAAAGCTGGTCGGTCGCGGGGATCGCGACCGCGCCGAGCTTGTGCAGCCCCACGATGACGGGCCAGAACTCCCAGTTGCGGCGCATGACGAGCATCACGCGGTCGCCCTTTTGGACGCCGAGGGCGCGGAAATAGTTCGCGGCACGGGCGCTCATCTTCTTCATCTGTCCGAAGGTGAAGCGGCGCTCGGTCTTCTCGCGGTCGAGGTGGATCATCGCGAGGCGCTCTGGCTCCTGCTCCGCGATGGCGTCCACCACGTCGAAGGCGAAGTTGAAGCGATCGGTGTTCCTGAACTCCACGGAGAGGGGATAGCCCGTCTCGTCCTCGACCGCGGAGACGAAGTCGCGCACATACGCGGGCGCGGGCTTGAGCAGCGACGCCGCTTTTTGCGCGAGCCCCTCGTCCGGCTGCACGATGTGCCCGTGCTCCCACTGCACCTCCTCCTCCGCGAGGATGACCGCGAGGAACGTGCAGTCCGCGCCGTCCACGGCGATGATGCCGTGCGGCTTGCCGGAGTCGTAGTAGATGCAGTCGCCTGGGCCCAGCGTCTCGCTGTGCTCGCCGATCTGGATCTTCATCCGGCCCTCGATGACGAGGTCAAACTCCTGACCCTTGTGCGTGACCTGATGGATGGGCTGACGCTGCTCCCCCTCGCTGTACTCGTAGCGCACCCAGTAGGGGTCCGCCTTGCGGTTCTTGAACAGCGGCGCGATGGAGCTGATCTCGATGCCCGGCTCCTTCGCCGTGAGCTGGCCCTTGCCGCGGCGCGTGACGGCGTAACCCGTCAGGCGCGGCGTACTGCCCTCCATCAACTCCATGATCTCCACGCCGAAGGTCAGCGCGCACTTGTGGATGAAGGTGAACGGCAGGTCGGTCTCGCCCGCCTCGAACACGCGGTAGTCTTCAAGGCTCACGCCCGTCAGCCCCGCCATCTCCTCCTCGGTGTAGCCGCTCAGGACGCGCAGCTCGCGGATGCGCTCCGCGACCTCCAGCAGCGCGCCGGTGGTGGTCGTGCTTACCATAGTGTTTCCTCCCGATGTGATATAAAAGAAATAAAAGAAAAACGCTCGTCTCAAAATTTCTTTGAGACGAGCGTCATACAACACCCGCGGTACCACTCAAATTGCGCTTTCGCGCCGCTCATAGGCTCCAACAAGCCCTTGACCTTTACGCAGTCGTCACGAGGACGCTTACCCGACGCAAATCGCTCGGCGTCCCGACTCGGAAGTGATGGGTCGCTGGAAAGGGCTTTGCTCCGGCTTTCAGCAAACGCCGGCTCTCTGTCGCCAAAACCGTTTCCGACCGTCTTCGTCACAGTCTTTCTAAATTGTATCTTGATTTTACGCGAGCGGGCGGCGCTTCGTCAATAGGCGCTTTTGCACAAATCGCATCCGCGTTTTGCGGCGTTCGTAGGGCAAACTGCCTGTTGACGCGCGCGGAAGCGCAACGATAGAATGTGCGCATGAACGATTTTTGGAAACAAATGACGCGCGGCGCGCGCATCATCGCGGTCACGGGGCACTTCGGCAGCGGCAAGACGGAGTTCTGCGTGTCGCTGGCGTTTGCGCTCTCGAAGCGCGTGAGCGAGCGTCTTGCCGTCGCCGACCTCGACATCGAGAACCCGTTCTTCCGCTCCCGCGAGCGGCAGGACGCGCTCGCCGCGGCGGGCGTGCGGGTCTACTCCGACCCGTTCGACGGGCGCAACGGCTCGGAGCTGCAGGTCATCTCCGCCGCCGTCCGCGCGCCGCTCGAGGACGAGGGCTGCCGCGTGCTGCTCGACTGCGGCGGCGACGCCGCGGGCGCGAAAATACTCAACCAGTTCGGAAAGTATTTCCGTCCGGACGGGTACCAGCTCCTGTGCGTCGTCAATCCCTACCGCCCGGGCAGCGACACGGCAGAGAAAGCGGCCGCGCACGTCCGAAGCGTCGAGCGGGCGACGGGGCTGCGCGTCACGGGGCTGGTCGCGAACGGACACCTCATCCGCGAGACCACGGCGGCGGAGGTCTTACGCGGCTGGGAATTCACGCGCTCGGTCAGCGAGCAGACCGGCGTTCCCGCGCTGTGCGCCTGCTGCGCGGAACGGCTCGCGCCCGAGGTCGCGGGGCGCGGCTTCGACGTGTTCCCGATGGGGCTGTACCTGCGGGAGACGTATTTGGACAAGCGGGTGTAGGCATGGGACGTCCCGCGCCGCGCATACCCTTTGCGCGAAAGGGTGTGGCGATATGGAACAGCGATTCACCGACCTTCGCCGCAAGGAGGTCATCAACATAGGCGACGGCTGCCGCCTCGGCTGCGTCGGCGATCTCGACGTCCGCATCCCCGAGGGCGAGGTCACGGCGCTCATCGTGCCCGGGCGGCCCAAATTTTTCGGCTTGTTCGGGCGCGGCGAGGAATACTACATCCCATGGCGCTGTATCAAGCGCATCGGGGACGACGTGATCCTGATCGAGCACTCCTTCCCGCGCCGCAAGGCGGAGCCGCCTCCGCGCGGCAAAAAAAGATGGTAAAACCGCCAAAAAACGCTTGCAATCCGCAAAGCCTTGTGCTATTCTATCAGGGCATTCCGCACGGAGGCGGACGTTTCGCCGGTGCCCGCGAG
>JAFSZQ010000117.1 GCA_017458885.1 Oscillospiraceae bacterium | reverse complement strand
TGTTCGTGCCGTAGGTGATGTCGGCGGCGTAGGCCTCGCGGCGCTGGGCGCTGTCGAGATCGTGGACGATCAGCCCCACCGTCAGCCCGAGGAAGCGGTGGATCTTGCCCATCCACTCGCTGTCGCGCTTGGCGAGGTAGTCGTTGACCGTGACGATGTGCACGCCCTCGCCCGTGAGCGCGTTGAGGTACGCGGGCAGCACGGCGACGAGCGTTTTGCCCTCGCCGGTCTTCATCTCGGCGATGCGCCCCTGATGGAGCACGACGCCGCCGATGAGCTGCACGCGGTAGGGGTACAGCCCGATGACGCGCTTCGCCGCCTCGCGCACGGTGGCGAACGCCTCGGGAAGAATGTCGTCGAGCGTTTCGCCGTTCGCGAGACGCTCCTTGAACTCCGGCGTTTTGGCTTGCAGCTCGGCGTCGCTGAGCGCGGCGTACTCGTCCGCCATCGCCTCGATCCGGTCCACGATGGGATAGATGCTCTTGAGCTCGCGCTCGCTGTAAGTGCCGAATATCTTGCTGATGAGACCCATATCGTATCGACTTCCTTTCGGGAATGCACAAAATAAGACTTATATAGTATAACACGCGCCATGGCAAGATGCAAACGCTGTTGTGTGAACGAATCGTAAACTATGCCCGATGGTCGATCACCCATTGGAGCAGCGCCTCGTCCCGCAGCCCGACGCTGCCGCCGGTGGCCTCCGCCAAAATTTTGTGGAGCAGCAAGACCTTTTCCTTCGAGAATTTGATCATTTCGCCAGCTCCTCAAACGCGGCTCTGTGCTCGCGCAGGATGCGCGCCGCGACAAAGTCGATCTTTTCGTCCTCCGTCATGTCGATCTGCGGCTCCGTTTCCAGATCGACGACGAGCAGCTTGGGGCGGTTGTTTTTCAAGACCACGACGTGACCCCGCTTCTCAGCCAGCCGCGCGATCTTCGAGAAATTCTGGTTCGCCTCCGTCGCGGTGACGATGGCGTTGGTGTCGATCGTCATACGTTTCACCTCCGCGGGATAGCATACCACAAAATAGGTAAAAATCAACCTATTTTTCAAAGACGGCGCGCCCACTCTGCACCTTGCATCCGCCGCGCGGCTATGCTAAAATCGAGACAGGCAAAGCGACAATCTTTGCGGAAAACGGGAGGCAATACCGATGAAACTATATTTCTACGGCGCGGATCGCGCGGTGACGGGGTCGTGCCACTGCGTCGAGGTGGGCGGAAAGCGCATTTTGATCGACTGCGGCCTGCAGCAGGGACGCGACGAGCTGGACAACGCACAGCTCCCGTTCCACGCGGGGGAGGTGGACTACGTCCTCGTCACCCACGCGCACATCGACCATTCGGGCAGGCTGCCGCTGCTGGTGAAGCAGGGCTTTGAGGGCGAGATACTGACCACGCGGCTCACCGCGCGGCTGCTGGAGGTCATGCTGCTCGACTCCGCCCACATCCAGGAGAGCGAGGCGGAGTACATGAACCGCAAGGGCGAGCGCGCGGGCTACGAGCGCGTCGAGCCGCTCTACACCATTGCCGACGCGGAGGCGACGCTGCAATACCTGCGCACCTGCGAGTACCGCGAGACCGTCTCGCTCTGCGAGGGCGTGGAGGTCACGTTCACCGACGCGGGGCATCTGCTCGGCTCGGCGAGCGTCACGATGACGCTCACCGAGGACGGCGTCACCAAGACCGTCGTCTTCTCCGGCGACATCGGCAACGAGGCGCAGCCCATCCTCAACCCGCCGGAGCCGGTCACGCGCGCGGACTATGTGCTCATGGAGTCCACCTACGGCAACCGCAACCACGAGACGGAGTGGAACTACGAAGGAAGGCTCGCGGAGATCATCGACGCCACGCTCGCCGCGGGCGGCAACGTCGTCATCCCGTCGTTCGCCGTCGGGCGCGCGCAGGAGCTGCTGTACTTCATCCGCCGCATCAAGGAGCAGGGGCTGGTGCAGTCCGTGCCGGACTTTCCGGTCTACATCGACTCGCCGCTCGCGGAGAAGGCGACGTCCATCTTCTGCGGCGACGTGCGCGGCTATGTGGACGAGGAATCGCTCGCGCTCGCGACGGACGAGGAGCATATGTTCTCGTTCTCCAACCTGCACATGGTCGAAAGCGGCGAGGACTCCAAGCGCCTCAACGCCGACCAGACGCCCAAGGTCATCATCTCCGCCTCCGGTATGTGCGACGCGGGGCGCATCCGCCACCACCTCAAGCACAACCTCTGGCGCTACGAGTCCACCGTCGTCTTCGTCGGCTATCAGGTGCCCGGCACGCTGGGGCGGCGCATCATCGACGGCGCGGAGAGCGTCAAGCTCTTCGGCGAGGAGATCGCCGTGCGCGCGAAGATCGTCAACTTCAAGGGACTCTCCGCCCACGCCGACCACGACCATCTCGTGCAGTGGATCCGGAACTTCGACCCCGAGCCCGACCGCGTGTTCGTCGTCCACGGCGACGAGGACGTCGCGCCCGCGTTCGCGGAGGAGCTGAAAACGCACGGCTTCATCGCCGAGGCGCCGCTCTACACCGCCTGCTTCGACCTTGCGCGCGGCATGATGCTCGAGGAGGGCTATATGCCCGAATCCGCGCGCCGCAAGAGCGAGGCGCGCCGCCGCGCCGACGTCATCTACAACAAGCTCGTCACCGCCGCCGAGGAGCTGCTCCGCTTCGTCAAGAGCAGCCGCGGCATGACCAACAAGGATATGGCGTCGTTCACCTCGCAGATCACGTCGCTGCTCGATAAGTGGAAGTAAGCGTGGAGGAGCTGCGGAAAAACCGGATATACACCGTCCGCATCGAGGGCTACGCGGACGGCGGCGCGGGCGTCGCACGGATCGGCGGCCGCGTCGTCTTCGTCGCCGGCGCGCTCTCGGGCGAGCGATGCGAGGTGCTGGTCGTAAAGGTGGGTAAGCGCGTCGCCTACGCGAAGATCCAGCGCCTGCTCTCGCCCTCGCCGCACCGCATGACGCCGGACTGCCCGTACTTCCCGCGCTGCGGCGGCTGCGCCTACCGGCACATGGAGTACGCCGAGGAGATGCAGCTCAAGCGCCAGCGGGCGCAGGACGCGCTCGCGCGCATCGGCGGCAGCGCCGTGCGGGTCGAGGGCATCCTCGGCGCGGACGCCATCCAGCGTTACCGCAACAAGTCCATCTGGCGCGTCTCGCCGTCCGGCGAGGTCGGGTTTTACCGCGCGCGGACGCACGAGGTCGTCAACGCCGAACGCTGCCTGCTCGTCCATCCCGCGGCGGAGGCGGCGGCGGACGCGCTGCGCGAGTGGATGGCGCGTTACGACGTGCGCGGCTGGGACGAGGCGACGGGCGAGGGGCAGGTGCGCCACCTCTTCGCGCGGAGCAACGCGAAGGGGGAGACGCTGCTGTGCGTCGTCGCGAACACGGCGGAACTGCCGCGCGAGGCGGAGCTGGTCAGCGCCCTGCGCGGCGCGTGCCCCGGCACGGTGGGCGTCGTGCTGAACACGAACGCGCGGCGCACGAACGTCGTGCTCGGCGAACGGTACCGCACGCTTTGGGGCGGCGACCGCATCGAGGACACGCTCTGCGGCATGACGTTCCGGCTGTCCGTGCCGTCGTTCTATCAGGTCAACCGCGCCCAGTGCGAGAAGCTCTACGCGGCGGCGGCGGAGTTCGCCGCGCTGACGGGGGAGGAGACGCTGCTCGACCTCTACTGCGGCGCGGGCACGATCGCGCTGACGCTCGCGGGGCGGGCAAAGCGCGTCCTCGGCGCGGAGCTCGTGCCGGAGGCGGTGGAGGACGCGAAGGCGAACGCCGCGCGCAACGGCGTGACGAACGCGGAATTCTTCTGCGGCGACGCGGCGGCGGTGGCGAAGAAGCTCGCCTCGGAGGGCCTGCGCCCCGACGTGGTGACGGTCGATCCCCCGCGCAAAGGGCTGGCGGAGGCGGCGATCGACGCGATCGTGTCGATGCAGCCCTCGCGCGTGGTCTACGTCTCCTGCGACAGCGCCACGCTCGCGCGGGACGTCGCGCGCTTCGCCGCGCGCGGGTATGAAGCGGCGCGCGCGGTCGCGGTGGATATGTTCCCCCGCGCCGACGCGGTGGAGGCGGTCGTGCGGCTGGAGAGAAGGGAGTAATATTAGTTAGACAGATTTTAAACTATATAGGTCTATAAGTTTGTAAAGGAGATGTTAAAGATGACAAAGACCGACTGGGTTACAATAATTGTCCCGATAATTGCTAATGGGTTTCTGCTGTTTTTTTTTGAAAAAGTAATTGAATCACATATTAAAAAACAGGATAGGCGGTACACCCTAAAAGTAGAGGTGGTTTCAAAATTTTTGGAGAAGGTGGAGGACGTTAATAATGAATGTATGGAGTTAAATGGGCTATGTGGGAGCTATCCTGAAATGTTTGTAGAGGAATTAAAGAAAGTAAATGATAAATTAGTAGATGCAGTAAAATTTTACAATACCAAGCGAGTTGTTTTATCGGAACTATCAACACAGTGCGAAGAATGGGAAAGAGCGTGGGATAGCTTTGTATCATTATTTAAGGAGGGTATGGACTCTGAAAAAAATAGATTGCAATTGCAAGAATTTGAAGATGAGACGCAGCGTTTTGTAGATACTTGTGCGCGTTATTTACATAATATATGAAAATTAGTCTATTGCTCACAAATCACAATGTTTGTATTAAAAAATTGAGCATTGACAAATGTTTCTGCACCAAAACGACAAGCTACATTGAGATGTTTTGCTATTGCAAGTGGAGGCGATGGTAAAGTTGGAGAGAAGAAAGGATGAATACTTGAAGCTGGATGTTCCCAACGAAGCGACAGCGGCGGCAATCGAAGAAGGGCGGCGCATTGCCGCCGATCCCAACGTGGAAGGATACACCGATATGGACGAGCTGCGCGCCGCATCGGAAGAATAAGCTAAGGAGCCACCCTATGCCATCCACCCCAACCTATTTGACCTTCATCCTTGACCAGCTCGCCGACGTGCCGGACGTGTCCCACCGTGCGATGATGGGGGAGTACATCCTCTACCTGCGCGGCAAGGTCGTCGGCGGGATATACGACGACCGGCTGCTGCTCAAGCCCACGCCGTCCGCCGCCAAGCTGCTGCCGGACGCGAGACGGGAAGCGCCCTATGACGGCGCGAAGCCGATGCTGCTCGTGGAAAACGTGGAGGATCGCGCGCTCCTGCGCGCGCTGCTCGACGCGGTCTGTGAGGACTTGCCGCGATGACCGCCGTGCTGTACGTCCACGGCAAAGGCGGCGACGCCGGAGAGGCGGCGCGTTACGAGCCGCTGTTCCCGTCCTGCGCCGTCGTCGGGCTGGATCACCGCGCCGATACGCCGTGGGAAGCGGGCGCGG
>JAFSZQ010000012.1 GCA_017458885.1 Oscillospiraceae bacterium | reverse complement strand
GGGCTTGCCGCGGGCGGCAAACATACGCTTGAGCTGGTGGAATTTCCCCTCGCGGAGCGTCACGAGCGCCGTGTCGGGCGCGACGGGCTCCAGCTCCGCCGGCATACAGCGCAGGGCGCCGAGCGTCATGCCCGCCGCGAATGCCGCGCGGTCGGCGTCGTCCAGCGTACCGTCCACGCGGACGCGGTAGAGCTTGTCGACGTGCCTTTTCGGGGCGAGCAGCGCGTGCGCGAGCGCGCCGTCGTCGGTCAGGAGCAGCAGCCCCTCCGCGTCCTTGTCGAGCCGCCCGACGGGGAACACGCCGCGCTTCTTGTACTCGTCCGGCAGCAGGTCGAGCACCGTCCGGCCGCGCCCGTCCTCGGTGGCGGAGAGCACGCCCGCGGGCTTGTGGAGCATCACATAGACGTGCCTGCGCAGCGGCACCGCCTCGCCGTCCACGGCGAGCGCGACCGTCTGCGCGTCGTACTTCTCCTCCGCCGACGCCGCGATGCTCCCGTCCGCGCGCACGCGGCCCTCGCGCACGAGGCGCTTCGCCTCGCCGCGCGACCAGCGCCCCGTGGACGCGAGCAGCTTGTCGAGCCGTTCGTTGGACATGACGCGCCCCCTTTCTCCGTTTTTGTCATCATAGCATAATTTTGTCCGCAGCGGAATAGGGTTTCTCGAAAGGAAGTGCCGCCCATGTTCATCGTCACCGCCAAAGCGCCGAAGGCGCGCGCGCTGCTGCTCGGCGCGCTCGCCGTGCTCGCCGTGCTCGCCGCCGTCATCCTGCTCCCGCGCGGTCAGGCTTCGGAGGATGGCGCGCGCGTCGAAACGAACGAGCAGCGCATCGCCTATTTGAACGCGCTCGGCTGGGAGGTGGACGCGGAGCCGGTCGAGGCGCTGACGGTCACGCTGCCCGACACGCTCGAGGAGCCGTACCGCTCCTACAACGAATTGCAGCGCAAGCAGGGCTTCGACCTGACGCCGTACCTCGGCGAGACGCTGGATCGCTACACCTACCGCGTGACGAACCACCCCGCCCGCGCGGCGGGCTGCCAGGCGGATCTGTACGTCTACGACGGCGCGGTCGTCGCCGGCGACGTGATCTGCACGGGCGCGAACGGGTTCATCGACACGCTGGAGTTCCCCGCAAACAGGTAAAAAAGAGACAGGTCAAAGACCTGTCTCTTTTTTCTGATAGAAGCCTGTAATGACGGCTTAGTCCTTGGTCTCGATGACGACGCCGGAGCCGACCGTGCGGCCGCCCTCGCGGATGGCGAAGCGGAGGCCCTTCTCGATGGCGATCGGGGTGATCAGCTCGACGTTCATGTCGACGTTGTCGCCGGGCATGCACATCTCCGTGCCCTCGGGCAGGGTGATGACGCCGGTGACGTCCGTGGTGCGGAAATAGAACTGCGGACGATAGTTGTTGAAGAACGGGGTGTGACGGCCGCCCTCGTCCTTGGTCAGGACGTAGACCTGACCGACGAACTTCTTCAGCGGGTGGATGGAGCCGGGCTTGGCAAGCACCTGGCCGCGCTCGATCTCGGTCTTCGCGACGCCGCGGAGCAGCGTGCCGACGTTGT
>JAFSZQ010000116.1 GCA_017458885.1 Oscillospiraceae bacterium | reverse complement strand
GGGTTGCGGTGGGCGCGGCAGGCGTCCGCCACGGCGCGGACGTCCGCCGCGCCGCCGACGTTGCCTGGGTTGACGCGCACGGCGTCCGCGCCGTGCTCCGCCGCCGCGATCGCGAGGCGGTGGTCGAAGTGCACGTCCGCGATGAGCGGGATATGGATGGCGTCGCGGACGGTGCGCAGCGCGCGCGCCGCGTCCATCGTCGGCACGGTGACGCGCACGAGCTCGCAGCCCGCGGCTTCGAGCGCGTGGATCTGGCGGATCGTCGCCTCCGCGTCCTCGGTGCGCGTGCTGCACATCGACTGGATCGTGACCGGCGCGCCGCCCCCGACGGCGACGCCGCCGACAAACAGCCGTTTCGTCATGTCACAAGCTTGGCGACGTCGTGGAAGGTCACGAACAGCATCAGCGCCATCAGCGCGACGAAGCCCGCCGCGTTGACGGCGGTCTCAAGCTTCTGCGGCAGCTTCTTCTTCACGAGCAGCAGCGCGACGGCGTTCACGAGCAGGATCAGCACCTTGCCGCCGTCGAGCGCGGGCAGCGGCAGCAGGTTCATCACCGCGAGGTTCACCGCGATCAGCGCCGCGAAGAACAGCACGCTCTCGAGCGCCGCGGCGAAGCCCGCCTCCGCCTCGGTCTCCTTCCCCATCTCGCCGATGGTGGACACGATGCCGACCGGCCCGCTCAAGTCGCCCACGCCCGCCGCGCCGGTGAGCAGCATTTGCAGGCTCAAGCGCACGAGGCGCACATAGTCGATGGCGTTGTACCAGCTATATTGGAGCTTTCGGGCGATCGTCGCCTCCACGACGGCGCCGTAGGTGAAGCCGAAGGCGCGGTACTCCTCGCCGCTTTCGTTGACGTAGGTCTGCTTTTCGAGCGTCCGCGTCAGCTTCTCGCCGCCGCGCCGCACGACCAGCTCCATCGTGTCGCCGTGCGGCTTATAGGCGAGGATGGTCGCCACATCGCTGCGGAGATAGACGCGCTCGCCGTTGATCTTGTAAATCTCGTCGCCGGGCATCACGCCGTCCGTCCCCTCGTAGGGAAAGCCGTCGGCGAAGGCGACGAGCTCCGTGTTGTAGAACCCCGACGCGCCGGCGTAGAGGCACAGCAGGATGACGAGCCCCGTGAGGAAGTTCATCGCCGCGCCCGCGACGAAGATGACGAACTGCCGCCAATACGGCTGGCGCGTGAGCGAACGCTCGTCGTCGGAATCCTCGTCCTCGCCCTCCATGGCGCAGTAGCCGCCGATGGGAAAGAGGCGGAGCGAATAGTCCGTCTCCCCCTTCGTCTTCTGGAACAGCAGCGGGCCCATGCCGATGGAAAACTCATTCACGCGCACGCCGCAGAGCTTCGCGGCGGCAAAGTGCCCAAACTCGTGCACGGCGATCAGGACGCCGAAGAGCAATACCGCAATGATGATGTACTTGACCATAAGAACCTCGCTGTTACGAAATGTGCCGCTCCACGCTCGCGCGGGAAAGGCGGTCTGCTTCCAAAATATCCGAAAGCGTCGGGTTTGATACCTGCGCGACCTCGGCAAGCGCGCGCTCGACCAGCGCGGGGACGTCGAGAAAGCCGATGCGCTCCGCAAGGAACGCGCCGACGGCGGCTTCGTTCGCGCCATTCAGCACGGCGCACGCCGTCCCGCCCGCGGCGGCGGCCTGCTTCGCGAGCTTCAGGCAGCGGAACGCCTCCTCGTCCGGCGGCGCGAACGTCAGCGGCGGGCAGGAGAGCAGGTCGAGCGGCGGCTCCGCCGACGGCGCGCGGTTCGGATACGTCAGCGCGTAGCGGATGGGCAGCTTCATGTCCGGCGTGCCGAGCTGCGCGAGCAGCGCGCCGTCGCGGAACTCCACGAGCGAGTGGACGATGCTCTGGCGGTGGATCACCGCCTCCACCCGCGCGAGCGGCAGGCGGTAGAGCCGCATCGCCTCGATGAGCTCCAGTCCCTTGTTCATCAGCGTCGCGCTGTCCACGGTGATCTTCGCGCCCATCGTCCAGTTCGGGTGCCGGAGCGCGTCCGCGCGGGTCTTGCCCGCGAGCTCGCCGCGGGAAAGCCCGTAGAACGGCCCGCCCGAGCAGGTCAGCAGCAGCCGCTTGATCTCGCCGCGGTCGCGGCAGCCCTGCAAACACTGGAAGATGGCGCTGTGCTCGCTGTCCACGGGGATCAGCTCCGCGCCGTGTCTGTCCGCGGCGTCCATCACCAGCTCGCCCGCGCACACGAGCGTCTCCTTGTTCGCAAGCGCAATGCGCTTTTTGCGCTCGATGGCGGCGAGCGTCGGGCGCAGCCCGATCATCCCCACCACGGCGGTCACAAGCGTGTCCGCCTCGTCCATCGTCGCGGCGGCGAGCAGCCCGTCCATACCGCTCATGACCTCGACGTCCGTGTCCGCGAGACGGCGGCGCAGCTCGTTTGCCGCGTCCGCGTCGCAGAGCACGGCGAGCCGCGGGCGGAACGCCCGCGCCTGCTGCTCGAGCAGGTCCACGCTCCGGTTCGCGGTCAGCGCCGCGACCTCCACGCCCAGCTCCCGCGCGACCTCGAGCGTCTGCCGCCCGATGGAGCCGGTCGAACCCAGTAAAGCAATACTCCTTGTCATATCAGATGATACCTATGCTTACGAAGAAATAGACGACCGGCGCGATGAACAGCGTCGAGTCGAAGCGGTCGAGCACGCCGCCGTGGGTCAGGAACAGGCGGCTGTAGTCCTTGACGCCCGCCTCGCGCTTGACGAGCGAGGTGGAGAGGTCGCCGAGCTGTCCCAAAAGGTTCCCCGCGACGCCCACGAGCGCCAAATAAAGGTAGTTCGGCGCATAGCCAAGCCAGCGCGCGCCGAGGACGCCGAGGAGCAGCATCCCGAGCGTCGAGCCGAGGGCGCCGCCCCAAAAGCCCGCCCAGGTCTTGTTCGGACTGACGGGCGTGAGCTTCTTTTTGCCGAACCACTTGCCGCAGTACATCGCGAGCGAGTCCCCCGCGAACGCGATGAAAAACGGCGCGAGGACGTAGAGCCTGCCGAAGTCGCCCTGCATCCGCAGCAGCAGGATGCACGAATACATCATCGGGAACACGACGCCGCCCACGACCCCGACGGCAACCGTGGCAAACGGTACGGCGCCGGGCTTGCCGTAGGTCAGGATCGCGATCAGAAACAGAAGCACCACCAGCAGAAAAGGGAAAAGGAACAGCTCCGCCGTCCTGCTTTCTTCCAGATAGGGAAACGCAAGCTCCGTGTCCAAAAAGCGCCTGAGACGGTACACGGTCATCGCCTGCTGCGCCGCGCAGACGCAAACGACCGCATATACCCAGTTCGGCACGTTCTTCCCCGCGACGTGCAGCAGCTCATATGCCGCGACGGCCGCAATGGCGCACACCAATATCGCCGTCGCCCACGGCGGGCAGAAAAGCAACACCGCCAGCAGCAGCGGCAAGCCGATAATGGCGACCAACCAACGTTGTTTCATAGCTTTTTTCTCACTTTTTTGTACTTAAGCCGCCAAAACGGCGGTCGCGCGTGCGATACCAGT
>JAFSZQ010000115.1 GCA_017458885.1 Oscillospiraceae bacterium | reverse complement strand
TGCCCTCGCCGAAAAGCGGGATGCGCCTCCCGCAGTCGGGGCAGGCCACATAGCTCATGTTCTCCACCAGCCCCACGATGGGCACGTTCATCTTCTCCGCCATCTTGACCGCCTTCTCCACGACCATCTGCGAGAGCTCCTGCGGCGCGGTGACGACCACGATGCCGTCCAGCGGGAGCTGTTGGAACACGTTCAGCGCCACGTCGCCCGTGCCCGGCGGCATATCGACCAGCAGGTAGTCCACGTCCCACACGACGTCCGTCCAGAACTGCCCCACCACGCCGCCGATCACGGGCCCGCGCCAGATGACGGGGTCGGTCTCGTCGTCGAGCAGCACGTTGATGCTCATGACCTGCACGCCGCCCGCGCTGACGCAGGGCAGCAGCGCGTTCTCCGTGCCGACCGCCTTCTCGCGGACGCCGAACGCGCGCGGGATCGAGGGGCCCGTCACGTCCGCGTCCATGACGCCGACGGCATAGCCGCGGCGGCGCAGCAGCACGGCGAGCTGGCTCGTGACCATGCTCTTGCCGACGCCGCCCTTGCCGGACACGACGCCGTATACGCGCCGCACGCGCGCGTCGGGGTGGTGCTCCTTGCGGAACGACTGCGGCGCGGTGCGCGAGGGGCAGTCCTTGCCGCACGATGCGCAGTTGCTCGCGCAGTTTTCCACGGTGGCTTCGCTCATGATGAATTCTCCTTATCTCATTTATAATGTGACCACGTTCACGCCGCTCCGCCCCGCGAGATACGCCGCCTCGCGGTGCTGGCTGGTGAGCAGCAGGACTTGCCGCGTCTCCGTGAGCCTGTACAGCAGCTCCAGCGCCGCGCCGCAGCGCGCGTCGTCGAAGCTCGTGAGCGCGTCGTCCAGCACCAGCGGGACGTGCTTCTCCTCCGGCAGCGCCATGTCGCAGATCGCGAGGCGCACCGCGAGGTAGAGCTGGTCGAGCGCGCCCTGGCTGAGCAGCGCCGCGTCGCGCGCCGCGCTCTCGCCGCGCTCGGTCGCCAGCGCGCGGAACGAGCGGTCGAGCGCCACCGCGCCGTACTTCCCATCGGTCAGCGCGGCAAAATACTCCGCCGCGCGTTTGCCGAGCGCGGGCGAAAAACGGCTTTGCAGCGCCGTGTTCGCGCGCTCGAGCGCGTCCATCGCGAGCTGGATCGCGTCGTATTCGTTTTGCGCGTCCGCGAGCCGCTCCCGCTTCTGCGCGAGCGACGCCTCCAGCTCGAGCGCGTCGCCGATGGCTTGCAGACGCCCCGCGGTGTGATCGGCGCGGCTCTGCGCCCTGACACGCGCTTCGCCGATCCGCTCCAGCTCGCGCTCCAACGTCTCGCGCGGCGTCTCGGGGCGCGCGACGGGCTGCGCGGGCACGTCCTTCAGCTCCGGCTTGGGGTAGTTCTCGTAATACCGCCGCTTGTTCTCCGCGTCGGCGTCCAGCCGCGCCAGCGCGTCGTAACGCGCGAGGTTTTCGTCCACATAGGTCTTGGCGTCGCCCGCGGGGATCGCGTCGCGCACGAGCGCCAGCGTGCGCTCGGTCTGCGCCTTGAGCGCGGCGTGGGCGGCTTCCGCCTCGCGCTGCGCGGCGGCGAGCGCGTCGAGCCGCTGTGTATGCGCCGCGACCCGCCTCTGCCCGCGTTGGACGTTCAGCGCCAGCAGCGCCGCGCACGCAAACGCGGGGATCGCGGCGTACCAGCCGATGCG
>JAFSZQ010000114.1 GCA_017458885.1 Oscillospiraceae bacterium | reverse complement strand
GTTTGCGGCGACGGGCTGCAATTCGGCGGAGCCCGCGGCGGAAGCGGAGCTTCCGGCGGGCACCGCCGTGGAGGTCAAAACGATCGAGCGCCGCGATGTGGCGACCGAGAACCGCGTCTCCGGCAGCGTGACGAGCGACGACGAGACGTCGATCTATGTCGCGTCCACCGCCAAGTGTACCGCCGTCTACGTCGAGGCGGGCGACACGGTGAAGAAGGGCGACGTGATCTGCACGCTCGACCTCGGCTCGACCATCGCGAGCTACAACGCGGCGAAGATCAGCTACGACAGCGCCGCGACGAGCTACAGCCAGCAGAAGGAGTACTTCGACAAGCAGGTGGCGCTCGCGGAAAAGAACGTCGGCGACACCCGCGCGCTCTTCGAGATCGGCGCGGCGTCGCAGCTCGAGATCGACCAGGCGGAGCTGCAATTGCTGCAGCTCGAGGCGACGCGCGACCAGACGCTCTCCCAGCTCCGCGCGGGCATGGAGAGCTACCGCTCGAACCTCGAGCAGTTGGGGATCATCATGGACGACGTGGACGGCGGCGGCAACGTCGTCGCGCCGGTGGACGGCACGCTCGCCTCGCTGACCGCGGTCGAGGGCGGCTTCGTCACGTCGGGCTACCCCGTCGCCGTCATCAGCGGCGCGGAGCAGATGAAGGTCACGGTCTATGTCTCCGAGGCGCTGGTGCCGAAGCTCGCCATCGGCGACGCGGCGCACGTCAGCGTCGCGAGCGCGGACGCGGACTTCACCGGCGTCGTCCGCTCGGTGGAGCAGACGGCAAATCCGCAGACCAAGCTCTACGCCGTCGTTTTGAGCGTCCCCGCCGACGTGGAGGGGCTGATCTCCGGTATGTTCGCGGACGTGACGTTCTTCACCGAGACGGCGGCGGGCGCGCTCGCCGTGCCGTCCGAGGCGATCCTGACCGCGAACGGCGAGCAGTACGTCTTCGTCGTCGAAAACGGCGCGGCGGCGCGCACGGGCGTCACGACGGGGCTGACCGGCGACGGCGTGACCGAGGTGCTCTCCGGCCTCGCCGCGGGACAGCAGCTCGTGACCGTCGGGCAGCAGTACCTCTCCGACGGCGACGCCGTGCGGATCGTGAACGGGGGCTGACGATGGGCGGAGCGATCGCGAAATTCTGCATCAAGCACCGCGTGACGACGATCCTCGCGTTCGTCATCGTGTCGATCTTCGGCGTGGTGTACCTGCGCGAGCTGCAGCTCGCGCTGCTGCCGAACATGGAGTACCCCGCCGCCGTGGTCTACTGCTACTATAACGGCGCGGCGCCGGAGGACATGGAGCAGCTCGTCTCGCGCCCGCTGGAGTCGGCGATCCTGTCGGTGCCGGGCGTGGACGAGGTCTCGTCCACCTCCGCCGAGAGCCTGTCCACCGTCACCATCCTGTACGTCAAGGGCACGGACGTGGACGTCGCGGCGACGAAGCTGCGCGAGAAATTCGACGCGCTTTCGCTGCCCGAGGACTGCACCAAGCCGACGATCATGAACATCAACGTCAGCGACCTGATGCCCACCGCCATCATCGCGCTCATGGGCGAAGACCTCGCGAGCGTGCAGACGCTGGCGGAGGACGTGGTCGCGCCCGCGCTCGAGCGCATCGACGGCGTGGCGTCGGTGAGCTACTTCGGCGGCTTCGACCGGCAGATCGCCGTGGAGCTGGACGCGGCGAAGGCGCGCGGGCTGGGGCTTTCAAACAGCTACATCGCGCAGATACTGGTCGCGGAGAACCTGCTCTACCCGGGCGGCGACCTCGAAAACGGCAGGGAGAAGCTGACCGTCTCCACCGACGCGCAGCTCAAAAGCGTCGAGGACGTGCGCAACGTCTTGATCCCGCTCCAGACCGGCGGCACGGTGCGCCTCGGCGACGTGGCGAGCGTGACGCTGGAGACGACGGAGCAGCGCGACATCGGGCAGATGAACGGCATCCCCGCCGTGTTTTTGCAGGTCTCGAAGCAGTCCGGCGCGAACGAGGCCGCCGTCTCGGACAAGGCGGCGGCGAAGATGGCGGAGCTGGCAGCGAAGAACAGCGCCGTCGTCTACGAGACGCCGTATCTCGCGAGCGAGTACATCAACATCGTTGTGAACGCGGCGATCGAGAACATCATCCTCGGCGTGGGGCTGGCGGCGGTGGTCGTGTACCTGTTCCTGCGCCGCTTCGGCGCGACGCTCGCCATCGCCGTGTCGATGCCCGTGTGCATCCTGACGGTGTTCGTGCTGATGTACGTCTGCGACCTGACGATGAACCTGCTGTCGCTCGGCGGCGTCGCAATGGGCGTCGGCATGATCGTGGACAACTCCATCGTCGTGCTCGAGAACATCTACCGCTACGCCGCCGAGGGTCACGACCGCATGACGAGCTGCGTCGAGGGCACGCGCGAGGTCATGCTCTCGCTGACCGCCTCGACGCTCACGACCGTCGCGGTGTTCCTGCCGCTGGGGCTCGCGGGCGGGCTGGCGGGCATGATCTTCAAGGACTTCTGCCTGACCATCTCGTTTTTGATCCTCGGCTCGCTCGTCATCGCGGTCACGCTCGTGCCGCTGCTGTGCTACTTTTTGCTCGACGAGCGGAAGGTGCACGCGCGGCAGTTGCAGCGCCGCGAAAACGGCTTCGGCGAACGCTTCCTCGCGCGCTACCGCAAGGCGCTTTCGTACTTCATCCGCCACCTCGGCGTGGGCGTGGCGGTCTCCGTCGCGCTGGTCGCGGTGTTCGTCGCGGCGTGCCTCTCGACGAAGCAGGTGCTGCTGCCGGACATGGACATGAACATGATCCAGGGCAACATCCTGATGCCCGCCGGCTCGGACGCGGAGCAGACCTCCGCCATCGCCGAGCAGATGGTCGCCATCGTCTACGACCGCGTACCGGAGCTCGACGGCGTGTACTACAGCGTCGGCGAGACGGAGAACGAGATCGGCGTCATCCTCGTTCCCGCGAAAGACCGCAGCCGCACCGCGACCGAGATCGCGAACGACCTGCGCGTCGCGTTCGCGGACGTCGCGGGCTGCGAATACACGATCAGCGCCATGGACATGAGCCAGATGATGACGGGCAGCGACATCGAGGTGCAGCTCAGCGGCACGGACTACGACACGCTCACGATGCTCGCAAGCGACCTCATGCGGCCCATCGCCGCGCTGCCGGACGCCATCGACGTCACCAGCAGCGTCAGCGACGACGTGCCCCAGGTCAAGGTCACGATGAAGCGCGAGGCGGCGGCGCAGTACGGCTTGACCGCCGCGCAGGTGGGGCAGGCGGTGCGCGCGGAACTGACGGGCGCGACGGCGACGACGGTGAACCTCGACAACAAGGAGATCGACGTGGTCGTGCGCGGCGACGGCGCGGCGAGCGCGAGCCTCGACGCGCTGCGCTCGGCGCCCATCGCGACGCCCTACGGCGGCACGGTGCCGCTCTCCGCGGTCGCGAACGTCGACATTGAGCTCGCGCCCGCGACGATCTCGCGCGTCAACCAGTCGCGCACGGTGACGATCACCGGCTCGACCGTCAGCGGCGACACGAACGCCGTCACGGCGCAGATCCGCGCGATCCTGGATAGCTACGCGATGCCCGACGGCTACGAGGCGAGCATCGGCGGCGGCTACGAGCAGATGCAGGAGAATTTCCACGACCTGACGCTGGCGCTGATCGTGGCGCTGGGGCTGGTGTACTTCGTGCTCGCCTCGCAGTTCGAGTCGTTCGTGATGCCGGTGATCGTGATGATGATCCTGCCCGTCGCGTTCTCGGGCGCGCTGTTCGCGCTGCCACTCACGGGGCGCGACCTTTCGATGATCTCGATGGTGGCGCTCATCATGCTCGCGGGCACGGTGGTGAACGCGTCGATCATCCTGATCGACTACATCAAGCAGCGCCGCGCGCGCGGCGAGAGCCGCGAGGAGGCGATCCTGAACGCCTGTCCGCTGCGCATCCGTCCCGTTTTGATGACGACGCTGACGACGATCCTCGCGATCGCGCCGCTGGCGCTCGGCGTCGGGCAGAGCAACGAGCTGATGAGCGACATGGGCGTGACGATGGTGAGCGGTATGCTGATCTCGACGGTGGTGACGCTGCTGTTCACGCCGGTGTACTACTGCGTGATCGACAATATTGGAAAGAAGAAGAAGAACGGTACCTGAAACCATTTTTTCTCTTTTCTTGCAAGAACGGGTTGCGACCCCATTTCTTCTTTCTCTTGCGAAAGAAGAAACGGTGTGCACCGTTGCGCCAGCCGCTTGCCGCTTCCCGTTGGTCGCGGCAAGCGGGGCGCTGCCTCGAAACTCCCTCGCTTCATCCGCCGCAGGCGGCGCTTCGGTCGTTTCCGCCCGCCAAAGAAGAAAGACGCTTATCGGCAACATTTCTGATGGCTTTTAGGTTATCGCGTCTACACGACGCTGTTTGCCCGTGCGAATTGGCATTTGCTACCCCTTATTCGACCTTACATTGCGCCGGTATCCAAAAGAGCGGCAGCGGACCGAAGACGCACCGTCAAATCGTCTCACGGGAAACAGCGCAAATAAGACACGAAAAGGACGCCAACCGGCACAATGCCGGCTGGCGTCCTTCCTTCTACGGAAGTCAGGAACCACCGTCCTTGAGCACCACTTCAACGATCCCCGGCTGCCCCTCGGGGTAAAAGCGCAGCTCCCACGGCGCCTCCTCCGGCGGGTACAGCTCGTCGTGCACCGCCGTCACCTGCGCCGCAACGTCCGCTTGGTCGGCGTCGAAGTGCCCGACGCGCACCGCGAGCGCGTCCGCGCCCGCCTCCACCGCCGCGCGCAGCAGGTCGGGCAGCGCCTCGACGCTCGTCGCGCTGACGATCGCCATCTGCTCCTCCGCCGTGCGGCGGTAGCCGAAGCGCACCGTCAGCTCGTAGTACCCGCTCTCCTCCGAGCCGCCGTAGGTGATGTAGTCGAGCAGGTACGCGCCGAGCGCCGTCTCCTGCTGTACCTCGACGCAGGCGCGATCCGCCAGCGCCGCCTTGTCCGGCGCGTCGCCGTAGACGCGCACGACGCCGCTCCCGCGGTGCTCGCCGAGCAGCATCAGCAGCGCGTTGACGAGATCCTGATAGTTCTCCGCGCGCAGCGTGTCGGCGTCCTCCGTCTCGCGGTACGCCGCGCTGTGCGGCGTCACCGTGGCGTACGAACGCTCCAGCAGCCTGTCCCCGCAGCCCGTGAGGATCAGGCAGAGCAGCATAAGATAAATGATAGCATATTTTTTCATCGCGTCACCCCGCGATTCGGGAACCGAATCGCACAGCCATATTTTGCGGTTGCCGCGTAAGCGGCGAGCAAAATGGCGATCTGGTATTGACGCGGCTTGCCGCGTCAATACCCCAGCTCCTCATCGACGAGCACGACCTCCGCGTCGCCGCCCATCATGCAGCGCCACAGTACGACCAGCGCGCGGCAGATGCGCTCGGGGCTCTTGCAGTCGTAGCAGCGGTCACCGCGCACGGCGCAGGGCGTCCTGACGCCGAGCCGCCGCGCGTTCTTCGGCGCGGCGACGTTGCGGGCGCGCCAAAGTGCCTCGTCATATGTCGGCGCGAGCTTGTTGCGCCCGACGACGAGGTACACCTTCCGATGCCCGTTGAGCGTGCCCGCCACGCGGTTGCCCGCGCCGTCGATGTTGACGAGCTCCCCCGTCTCCGCGAGCGCGTTGACGGAGCAGAGGTACACGTCCGCCGTCGCCGCCGCCTCGCGCGCGCCGCCGTTCCAATGGCTGTAGACCGTGTTGTGCGCCGAAAGGCTGTCGTAGAGCCCCAGCTCCGCGAGCGTCATCGAACCGCCGAAGCCGACGCTCGTGCCGTCGATCTGCCCGTTCAGGTACGCGGCGGCATCCGCCTTCGACGCGCACGCCGTCACCGCGAAGCCGCGCGCCTCCAGCGCGGCTTTGACCCTGGAAAAGTCCATGCGTTCCCTCCTATTGCACCCCGTTCGGCTTGTACTCTCCGAAGCCCTCGCCCAGCACCTCGCTGGCGTCGCACATGATGAAAAAGGCGTCGGGATCCGTCTCCTTGACCGTGCGGCGCACCAGCACGATCTCCCGCCGCCGCACGGCGCAGAGCAGCACCGGACGCGCGCTCTTCGTGAACGCGCCCGTGCCGTCGAGCCGCGTCACGCCCATGCCGAGTTCCAGCAGCCGCTCCGCCAGCTCCTCCTGCCGCTCGCTGACGATGAAGGTCAGCTTGCCCGTGTTGCCGCCGTAGACCAGCAGGTCGATCACCTTCGTCGTCACGAACAGCGCCACGCCGCCGTAGAGCGCGTTGTTCAGGTTGCCGAACGCCGCGGCGTAGCAGAAGATCACCGCGAGGTCGAGCCCCAGCAGCACGCTGCCGAGCGAGAGCTGCGGCACATGGGGCTTCACCAGCCACGAGGCGAGCTCCGTGCCGCCGGTGGTCGCCTCCTCGCGCATCATGACCCCGCCCGACGCGCCGAGCAGCACGCCGCCGTAGAGACAGGCAAGCAGCGGGTCGAGCGGCGAGAACGTGTGCAGCGCGGCGATCGCATCCACGAGCACGGACGAGAGCGCCGTGGCGTAGAGCGACTTTGCGAGGAACCCCAGCCCGAAGCGCCGGAGCCCCAGCAGGTACAGCGGCACGTTGAGCGCGAGGATCAGCACGCCGACGGGCAGCGAGGGGGCGAAAAAGTGGATGATCTGCGCGACGCCCGTAAATCCGCCGCAGGTCAGGTCGTTCGGCGCGTAGAACCAGTCGAACGCGAGCGCGTAGAGCGCGCAGCCGAGCGTGATGACCGCGTAGGTTTTCAGAACTTCTCTTTTCATAATATCGTCATCTGCTTGTCCTCCGCGTCCTCGGCGCGCAGCAGCGCGCCCGCCGCGGGGATGGAGCGCCCGCGGTAGCGGGCGAGGTCGGTCACGCCGGACGCCTCCAGCGTGCAGGCGCGGTCGAGCGTCTTGCCCTTTTTGAGCGTCAGCAGCGCCACGCCCTGCGTCGCGCGCGTGGACTTGACCGCGAGCAGCGCCGTGCTGACGACGAGGCAGCGCGGCTCGCTGGAATAGACCGCGATCTCCGTGTCGTCCGTGAGGTACAGCACGCTCTTGAGCGGGCTCTTGTCGCTGTACGCGCCGGTGAGCCGGCGGCGGTTCGAGGTCGTCCGGTACGCGGAGAGCTCCACCTTCGCGCACTTGCCGTTCTCGAAGAAAAAGAGCAGGAAGCCCTTGTAATCGTCCGGCAGCACCATGCAGACGACGTTCTCGCCGTCGTCCATGCCGAGCTTCGCGGGCAAATAGTCGCCGAGCACGGACGCCTTGCTGTCCGCGAACTCGCCGAGGCGGGTCTTGTAGACCTGCACGCGGTCGGTGAAGAACATGACCTCCGCGTTGCTCGTCGTCTCGAACGACTGGCTGGGGCCGTCGTCCTCCTTGTACTTCTGCTCGCCGCTCATGCGCAGCGACTGGGGCGTGATCTTCTTGAAGTAGCCCCCGCGCGAGAGGAACACGCTCACGGGGTACTCCTCCGCCGGAGCCTCCTCGACCTCGACCGGCTCGGCGTAGTCGTAGACGACGCCCGTCCTGCGCGGCTCGGCGTACTTCTTTTTGACCTCCTCCAGCTCGGAGACGATGATCTTCTTCACGCGCGCGGGACGGTTCAGGATGTCCTCCAAATCTTCAATTTCTTCTTGCAGGGCGTCGGTCTCCGCCGTGCGCTTGAGGATGAATTCGCGGTTGATGTTGCGCAGTTTGATCTCCGCGACGTACTCCGCCTGCGTCTCGTCGATGCCAAAGCCGATCATCAGGTTCGGCACGACGTCCGCCTCCGCCTCGGTCTCGCGGATGATTTTGATCGCCTTGTCGATGTCGAGCAGAATGCGCCGCAGTCCCTTCAGGAGATGCAGCTTCTCCTTGCGCTTGCCGAGCACGAAGAACACGCGCCGCCGCACGCTCTCGGTGCGCCACGCGCACCACTCGTCGAGCAGCTCGCGCACGCCCAGCACGCGCGGCATCCCCGCGATGAGCACGTTGAAATTGCAGGACATCGTGTCGAGCAGCGTCGTGGACTTGAAGAGCTTTTGCATCAGCTTTTCGGGGTCGGCGCCGCGCTTTAGGTCGATGGTCAGCTTGAGGCCCGAGAGGTCGGTCTCGTCGCGCATATCGGCGATCTCGCGGATCTTGCCCGCCTTGATGAGCTCCGCGACCTTGTCCATGACGGCTTCGGTGGTGGTCGTGTAGGGTATCTCGTAAATTTCGATGAGGTTCTCGCCCTTGACGTAGCGCCATCTTGCGCGCACGCGCACGCCGCCGCGGCCGGTGTTGTAGATCTCTTCCAGCGCCGCGCGGTCGTAGAGCACCTCGCCGCCGGTGGGGAAGTCGGGCGCGAGCAGCGTGTCTGCCAGCGCGCAGGCGGGGTCTTTCAGGTACGCGATGGTCGTGTCGCAGACCTCGCCGAGATTGAAGCCGCAGAGCTGCGACGCCATGCCGACCGCGATGCCCTGGTTCGCGGAGACGAGGATGTTCGGGAACGTCGTCGGCAGCAGCGCCGGCTCCTTCATCGTGTTGTCGTAGTTGTCGATGAAGTCCACGGTGTCGCTGTCGATGTCGCGGAACAGCTCGGCGCAGATGGGCGCGAGCTTCGCCTCGGTGTAGCGGCTCGCCGCCCACGCCATGTCGCGGGAATAAACCTTGCCGAAGTTGCCCTTCGAGTCCACGAACGGGTGCAGCAGCGCGCCGTAGCCCTTGGAGAGGCGC
>JAFSZQ010000113.1 GCA_017458885.1 Oscillospiraceae bacterium | reverse complement strand
TGGAACCTGATGAAAAACGGCAAGGCGGTCTACATCGAGACCGGCGCGTGGTCGAAGAAGGCCATCGCCGAGGCGAAGAAATACGGCGAGGTCATCGTCGCCGCGAGCAGCAAGGACAAGAACTACAGCTACATCCCCGACTGCTCCGATCTCGACATCCCCGCGGACACCGACTACGTCTACATCTGCGAGAACGAGACCATCCACGGCGTGACGTGGCAGAAGCTGCCGAACACCAAGGGACACGTCCTCGTCAGCGACCAGAGCTCGATGTTCCTCTCAAAGCCTGTGAACGTCAGCGATTACGGCATGATCTACGCGGGCGTGCAGAAGAACGTCGGCCCCGCGGGCATGGTCGTCGCCATCATCCGCGAAGACCTGATCCGCGAGGACGTCGACCCGAAGATGCCGGTCTACCTGCGCTACGACACCCACGCGAACAACGGCTCGATGTACAACACGCCGAACTGCTGGGACATCTACTGCTGCGGCAAGGTATTCCAGTACCTCAAGCGCATCGGCGGGCTCGAAGAGATGCACCGCCGCAACGTCGAGAAGGCGAAGGTGCTCTACGACTTCCTCGACAGCTCGAAGATGTTCAAGGGCACGGTCGAGCCGGAGGTGCGCAGCCTGATGAACGTGCCGTTCGTCACCGGCAGCGCCGAGCTGGACGCCGAGGTCGTCAAGGCGACCAAGGCGGCGGGCTACGACAACCTCAAGGGCCACAAGAGCGTCGGCGGTCTGCGCGCGAGCATCTACAACGCGATGCCCAAGGAGGGCGTCGAGGCGCTGGTGGCGTTCCTCAAGAAGTTCGAAGCGGAACACAAGTAAGGCGGAAAAGGAGGCATCGTCATGCGTATCCTCGTGACCGACGGGATGGACAAGGGCGCGATCGCGCGCCTGCGCGAGCAGGGACATGAGGTCGTGGAGCAGTTTTACGAGCCGGAGGAGCTGGGCGCGGCGCTCAAGGGCTTCGACGTGGTGGTCGTGCGCTCCAAGACCAAGGTGCGCCGCGAGCACATCGACGCCGCGAAGGGCGGCAGCCTGAAGTGCATCATCCGCGGCGGCATCGGCATCGACAACATCGACGCGGACTACGCCCGCGAAAACGGCGTCCAAGTCCGCAACACGCCCGACGCGTCCACCGAGTCGGTGGCGGAGCTGGCGCTGGCGCATATGCTCGCCTGCGCGCGCTACGTCTCCGTCTCCGGCAGCACGATGCGGAACGGGCAGTGGGAGAAAAAATCCTACGGCAAGGGCATCGAGCTGGTCGGCAAGCGCCTTGGCATCTACGGCTACGGGCGCATCGGCAAGCGCCTCGGCGTGATGGCGAAGGGCATGGGCATGAACGTGCTCGCCTACCGCCGCAGCGCCATCCCCGAGAGCATCGACGACGCGGGCATCATCTACGTCACCGAGGAGAAGCTGCTCAAGACCTGCGACTTCATCTCCGTCCACGCGCCGTCGTCGCCCGCCGGCCCCATCGTCACGGCGGAGAAGCTCGCGCAGATGAAGGACGGCGTGGTGCTGATCAACACCTCGCGCGGCGCGAACGTGGACGAGGACGCGCTGCTCGCGGCGCTCGAGAGCGGCAAGGTGCGCGCGGCGGGGCTCGACGTCTGGGCGGACGAGCCGACGCACAACGAGGCGCTGCTCGCGCACCCGAACGTCTCCTGCACGCCGCACATCGGCGCGGCGACCGTCGAGGCGCAAAAGCGCATCGGCGCGGAGATCGTGTATATCGTCAATTCCCTGTGACCGCATGAAAAAAAAGACCGCCTCACGGCGGTCTTTTTTGCGCTTATTCCAGCGTTTCCAGCAGCCGGTACAGCAGCTCGTAGAGCCGCCCCGCGTCGTCGGGCGCGAGATGGACGCAGGCGCCGACCTTCCGCGGCACGTCGAGGGCACGGTCGCGCAGGCGCAGCCCCTCCTCCGTCACCTCGACGAGCAGGACGCGCTCATCCTCGGTGGAGCGGTAGCGGCGGACGAAGCCCTTCGCCTCCAGGCTCTTGAGCACGGGCGTCAGCGTGCCGGAGTCGAGATACAGCTTCTCGCCCAGCTCCTTGACGCTGCACTTTCCCCGCGCCCAGAAGACCATCATCGCGATATACTGCGTGTAGGTCAGCCCCAGCGGCTCCAGATGCGGGCGGTACCGCTTCACGATCTCGCGCGAGGCGGCGTAAAGCGGGAAACAGAGCTGGCTCTCCAGCTTCAGCGCGTCATAGTCATGTTCGTTGGGCATCTCTCTCCCCTCCCCCGTCAATCACTATAGTCCGAATCGAGCACGACGTCAAACCGGTACTTCGGATACCGCTCCTTCAGCTCCGCGCAGATCTCGTCGCGCACCGCCGCGGCGTCCGCCGCAAAGTCCACGATGAGGTCGAACATGACGAATGCCTGCTCCTCGTCGCCGTAAAAGCCGTGCATCTGCAAGACCTCCGGCTTTTCCGCCGCGAGCTTCTCCGCCGTCTCGCGGATGGCGGTCAGCTCCGCGGACGAGTCGTTCGCCGCGTAGACGCCGACGGTCAGGATCACGCCAAAATCGCTGTATGCGCGCGCCGCGATGCCGCGCGTGAGGTAGTGCAGCTCCCGCGCGGTCATGTCGTCCCGCACCTCGACGTGCACCGAGCCGATGGTCTGCGAGGGGCCGTAGTTGTGCAGCGTCAGGTCGTACGCGCCGCGCACGTCGGGGAACGAGCAGATCATCTCCTTGAGCGGCACGGCGAGCTCGGAATCCGCGCGCAGCCCGATGATGCTGTTGATCGGGTCGAGCAGCATCTCCACGCCCGCCTTGATGATAAAGCCGGAGATGACGACGCCGAGCACGCCCTCGATCCGCCAGTTCCACAGCAGTCTCGCGCCCGCCGCGACGAGCGTCGTGAACGAGAGCACCGCGTCGAACGTCGCGTCCGAGCCGGAGGCGATGAGCGAGCCGGAGTTGATCTCCTCGCCCACCTTCTTGACGTAGCGCCCCATCAGCAGCTTCACCACGACCGCGGCGGCGATGATGAGCAGCGACACGGCGGTGTAGCTCGTCTCCTCGGGGCGGATGGTCTTTTCCACGGACTCGCGCAGCGACGTGAGCCCCGCGAGCAGCACGATGACCGCGATGACCACGCTCGTGAGGTACTCGATGCGCCCGTGCCCGTAGGGGTGCTTCTTGTCGGGGCGCTTGCCGGAGAGCTTCGTGCCGATGATGGTGATGATGGACGAGAGCGCGTCGCTCAAATTGTTCACCGCGTCCAGAATGACCGCGATGGAATTGGTCGCGAGCCCCACCGCCGCCTTGAACGCCACAAGCACGAGGTTGCCCGCGATGCCCACAACGCTCGTGCGCACGATCCTTTGGTTCCTATCCATGCCGATCGACCTCCCATTCTCTATCCTATGCGCCGCGCCGCACGGCGGGTCTTTTGATTGCGTCCAATGGATTATAGCACATTGGGCGGGGATGTCAAGCAAAAAAGAGGGGGCGCTTGCGCGCCCCCCAACCGCTCACAGCCCCGCCGCGGCGAGCATATTCTCGATGAAAATGCCGTAGCCGCGCGTCGCGTCGTTCACCAGCACGTGCGTCACCGCGCCGACGAGCCTGCCGTTTTGCAGGATCGGGCTGCCGCTCATGCCCTGTACGATGCCGCCCGTCCGCGCGAGCAGCGCGGGGTCGGTCACGCGCACGAGCAGGTTGCGCGTCGGGCTCGCGCCCGCGTAGACGCGCTCGATCTCGACCTCGTACTCGCGCACCTCGCCGCCGTCGCAGTTGGCGAGGATCGCCGCCCTGCCGGTCGTGACCTCGCCCTTGCTCGCCACGGGTACGGCGGAGCGCGTCGTGACGGCGTTCGTTTCGCCGTTCAGGACGCCGAAGATGCCGCAGTCCGTGTTGGCGTAGAGGCTGCCGCTGTCGCGCGTGAGGTCGAAGTCGCCGCGCAGCTCGCCGGGCGAGCCGCTTTCGCCGCGTTTGACCGCCTTGACCGTCGCGTCCATGACGCTGCCGTGCTCGAGCGGCATCAGCGCGCCGGTGTCCACGTCGGTGACGCCGTGGCCCAGCGCGCCGAACACGCCGCTTTGCGGGTCGTAGAACGTCATCGTGCCGATGCCCGCCATGCTGTCGCGGATCCACGCGCCGAGGCGGCAGCGCCCGTCCTCGGTCAGCTCCGGCGTGATGGGCAGCGCCAGCGTCCGCGCGCCGCGCCGGACGCTCATCGTCGCGCGCGCAGCGCCGTTCTCGGCGAGCAGCCGCTGCAAATGCTCGATGGAGCCGACGTCCGTGCCGTTGAACGCGAGCAGGACGTCGCCCTCGCGCAGGCCGCTCTCCTTCGCCGGCGTCTCGCCGTCCGAAAGAGCGACGACCAGCACGCCGTCGGCAAAGAGCTTCACGCCGAGCGTGTGGCCCACGGGCACGAGGCAGCGGACGCTTTCCTCCGCCGCGGCGCGCGCGGCGGGCGCGTGGGCGGCGCAGACGAACAGGAACGCGAGACAGGCGGCCGCAACGCGGCCGGAAAGAGAGTTCATCCCATCCCTCCTTTGCCGCCGCGCGGCAATTTTTGCAAATCGTCGCGCGGCTGACTTAACTTTTGCAGTTCCGCATAAAATAGCCCGTCTAAAATTTGACCGTGCTGGCATGGCAAACCCTGCCGTTTTCCCGCTCGGACGCAAAAAAAGAACTCCGCAGAGCCAAAGTCTGCGGAGTTCGGAAATATCCGGCAATTCAGCGCGATTGGAAGATTTTGAAGATCGCGTCGAAGGGGTCGTCATCGTCGCTGTCGGACGTTTGGGGCTTGTCCGCCGCGCTCGGCGGCGTTTCAGGCTCCTGCGCCGCGCCCGGCTCGGCGGCGGGCGCTTCCGCCGCCGCGCGCTCGGCTTCC
>JAFSZQ010000112.1 GCA_017458885.1 Oscillospiraceae bacterium | reverse complement strand
GACCCCGCCGACGAAGACGAGCATCCGGCTCGCGCCCAGCTCCTCGGCGATGTCCTCCACGCGCCCGATGAACTCCTGCCCGAAGAACAGGACGTCCGCGTCTGCCAGCTCCACGCAGTACCTGATCTCGTCGGCGGTGTAGCGGAAGTTGAGCGGCACGGCGACCGCGCCGGTCTTGAGCACGCCGAAGTAGATCGGCAGCCACTCGAGGCAGTTCATCAGCAGGATCGCGACCTTCTGCCCCTTCTTCACGCCGCGCGAGAGCAGCATATTCGCGACGCGGTTCGCCTTTTCGTCAAATACGCTCCAGGTGATGTCGCGGCGGTACGGCGCGGCGGCGGAGGGCTGGATCAGCTCGAACTCCTTCCACGTCACGCGCGGCTTTTCCGTCACGGCGGGGTTGATCTCGACGAGCGCGACCTCGTCTCCGTAGAGCTTGCTGTTGCGCTCAAGCAGGTCTGTGATGGGCATGGGAAACCGTCCTTTCACTTTGGTGATTTTATGCATTAAAGATTTAAACAAGCAAAGTATAACGCGCCTTTCCAGTTTTGTCAAGAAAAACAGTTTACCATAGCGTAAAATCGTGCTAGAATGAACGCGAAAACGGGCGAAGGAGAGATAACGCCATGAAACGATTGATGCTGGGCAACGTCGCCGCCGCGCGCGGGCTGTACGAGGCGGGCGTCGCCGTCGTGTCGAGCTACCCGGGCACGCCGAGCACCGAGATCACCGAGGAGCTGGCGAAGTACGACGACGTTTACAGCGAGTGGGCGCCGAACGAGAAGGTCGCGATGGAGGTCGCCTTCGGCGCGAGCCTCGCGGGGAAGCGCAGCTTCTGCGGCATGAAGCACGTGGGGCTGAACGTCGCCGCCGATCCGCTGTTCACCGTGTCCTACACGGGCGTGAACGGCGGCATGGTCATCGCCGTCGCGGACGACGCGGGGATGCACTCCAGCCAGAACGAGCAGGACTCCCGCCACTACGCCAGAAGCGCGAAGCTGCCGATGCTCGAGCCGTCGGACAGCGCGGAGGCGTATGAATTCGCGAAACGCGCGTTCGCGCTGTCCGAGCAGTTCGACTGCCCCGTGTTTTTGAAGATGTGCACCCGCGTCGCGCACTCGCAGTCCGTCGTGGAGACGGGGGAGCGCGCCAACGTCGCGGCGAAGCCGTACGAGAAGGACGTCGCGAAGTACGTCATGACCCCCGCGAACGCCATCCGCCGCCACCCGCTCGTCGAGGAGCGCATGGCGAAGCTCGCCGCGTTCGCGGAGACGACGGAGCTCAACCGCGTGGAGGAGGGCAGCGACCGCGGCGTCGGCATCGTCACGTCCTCCACCAGCTACCAGTACGTCAAGGAGGTCTGCGGCGACCGCTTCCCGATCCTGAAGCTCGGCATGATCTGGCCGCTGCCGGAGAAGAAGATCCGTGACTTCGCGGCGTCGGTGGAGAAGCTGGTGGTCGTCGAGGAGTTGGACAGCTTCCTCGAGACCTACGTCCGCGAGCTGGGGCTTGCGGTCACGGGCAAGGAGCTGTTCCCGCCGCTCGGCGAGTTCTCGCAGAACCTCGTCGCGGAGAAGCTCGGGCTGAGCGTCCATACCGGCAAGGCGCTCGGCGAGCCGCTGCCGCCGCGTCCGCCCGCGATGTGCGCGGGCTGCCCGCACAGAGGGTTATTCTATACCTTGAGCAAGAACAAATGCACCGTCCTCGGCGACATCGGCTGCTACACGCTCGGCGCCGCGCCGCCGCTCGGCGCCATCGACATGACGCTCTGTATGGGCGCGTCGGTGAGCGGCGTCCACGGCTACAACAAGGCGCTCGGCGCGGAGAGCGAGAAGCGCACCGTCGCGGTCATCGGGGATTCGACGTTCATGCACTCCGGTATGACGGGGCTCGCGAACATCGCCTACAACCGCTCGAACAGCACCGTCATCATCCTCGACAACTCCATCACGGGCATGACGGGGCACCAGCAGAACCCGACCACGGGCTACAACATCAAGGGCGACCCCGCGGGTAGGATCGACCTCGAGGCGCTGTGCCGCGCGATGGGTTTTTCCCGCGTCCGCGTCGTAGACCCCTATGACCTGGACGAGTGCGACAAGGCGCTCAAAGAGGAGCTGGCGGCGGACGAGCCGAGCGTCATCATCTCCCGCCGCCCCTGCGCGCTGCTCAAGTACGTCAGGCACGGCGCGCCGCTGCGCGTGAACGCGGACAAGTGCGTGGGCTGCAAGGCGTGTATGCGCATCGGCTGCCCCGCGCTGTCCTTCCGCGACGGCAAGGCGCGCGTGGACGAGACGCTCTGCGTCGGCTGCGGCGTGTGCGCGCAGCTTTGTAAGTTCGGCGCGCTCGAGAGCACGAAGGAGGGCTGAACGATGGACACGAAGAACATCATGATCGTCGGCGTCGGCGGGCAGGGCAGCCTGCTCGCGAGCAAGCTGCTCGGGCACCTCCTGCTCGGGCGGGGCTATGACGTGAAGGTCTCCGAGGTGCACGGCATGAGCCAGCGCGGCGGCAGCGTCGTGACCTACGTCCGCTACGGCGACAAGGTCGCCTCGCCCGTCATCGACAAGGGCGAGGCGGATTACATCGTGTCGTTCGAGCTGCTCGAGGCGGCGCGGTGGCTGGAATACCTGAAGCCGGGCGGACAGGTCGTGACCTCGACGCAGCGCATCGACCCGATGCCGGTCATCACCGGCGCGGCGGCATACCCCGAAGACCTCGTGGAGAAGATGAAGGCGACCGGCGCGCAGGTGGACGCGCTCGACTGTCTCGCGCTCGCGGAGCGCGCGGGCAGCGCCAAGGCGACGAACCTCGTGCTGATGGGGCGGCTGTCGCGGTACTTCGACCTGCCGGAGGACGCGTGGCAGCGTTCGCTTGAGGCGATGGTGCCGCCGCAGTTTTTGGAGCTGAATCAAAAAGCGTTTGCGCTGGGAAGAAGCGCGTAAGAGCAAACCGCTCGCCCGAAAACGGGCGAGCGGTTTGGCTTTTCGCCTTGACGGGCGCAAAAAATCGACGTAAAATAGGCATAACCTCCCCGCGAGGCCACCCGAAAGGGGGCGAGGGGGCAACGTTGTATATGGCGGTCAGTCCTCCCGAAAGGGGGGATGCGTATGGGTGGACGACGAGCAAAAGCTCTGCGTTTTCTTGTGTGCGTGTTCATTATCCTCTGGATAATGCTGTACATATCCCCAAATGCGTGTTGACCGCCCGGCTGCAACCCGAGCGGTCAACGGTTTTCTTTTGACCAAACTTGGGGGCTGACCGTCAAATCAACGATGCCCCTTCGTCTTTTATTATATACGTCCCGCGCTCGTTGTCAAGCGCCAATTACTCGTCTCCCAGCGCCTCGCGCTGGCGCACGAGCACCTTCTTGTCGTAGCAGGAGAAGGCGTCGTCCACGAGCGCGCGCTCCGGCGGCGCGGTGAACGCGCTCACGAGCGGCACGATCACCAGCCCCGCGAGCATACAGAACGCGCCCGCGTTGATGGGCGACTGCAGTAACGCGGGGAAGCTCGCGCGCACGAAGATGTTCGCCACCATCACGACGCTCGAGAACACGAAGCTGACCCAGCACGCCGCCTTCGTCGCGCGCTTCCAGTACAGCCCGTAGAGGAACGGCGCGAGGAACGCCCCCGCGAGCGCGCCCCAGCTCACGCCCATGAGCTGCGCGATGAACGTCACGCTCGATTTGTACTGGATGATCGCGAGCACGACCGAGATCGCGATGAACACGACGATCAGCGCACGCATGACGCGGAGCTGCTTCTTCTCGTCCATGTCCTTGACGAAGTTGTCCTTGAGGAAATCCAGCGTCAGCGTTGAGCTGGACGTGAGCACGAGCGACGAGAGCGTGGACATCGACGCCGACAGCACGAGGATCACCACCACCGCGATCAGGACGTCGGGCAGCCCCGAGAGCATCGTCGGCACGACCGCGTCGTAGCCGCCGGCGGGGACGCCGTTCGCGACGTTCAGCTTGTCCGTGAACAGCCGGCCGAAGCCGCCGAGGAAGTAGCACCCGCCCGCGACGACGAACGCAAACGCGGTGGAGATGACCATGCCCTTGTTGACCTGTCCCTCGTTCTTGATGGCGTAGAACTTCTGCACCATCTGCGGCAGCCCCCATGTGCCGAGCGACGTGAGGATCACGACGCCGAGCAGGTTCAGCGGATCGGGGCCGAAGAACGAGTTGAACACGCCCGGCGCGTCGGACACCAGCGGGTCGCTGATTTTTGAAAGCCCGTCGAGCGCCGCGAGGAAGCCGCCCTGGCTCGTGAGCACCGCCGCGATGACCGCAACGATGCCGAAGATCATGATGACGCCCTGGATGAAGTCGTTGATGGCGGTCGCCAT
>JAFSZQ010000111.1 GCA_017458885.1 Oscillospiraceae bacterium | reverse complement strand
GTGTTCGCGCCGCCGGTGAGGAAAAACGCGGGGCTGCCCCGCAGCACCGCCGCGACGGGGTCGCATGCGACGCCGTGCGCGGAGCGGAGCGTCCAATCCTGCCACGAGCGCCCCAGCCGCGCCGCGAGAAGCTGCACGCTCGACAGCCCCGCCAGCACGCGGCAGTCGTACCCGCGCTCGCGGAGCCTTGGCAGCAACGCCGCCGCGCCGGAGTAGAACCCCGTGTCGCCGCTGAACACGACGCAGGCGCTCTCCGCGTTTTGACGCTCCAATATCGCTGCGATCTCCTCTGTTTTATACTCTGTAAAGTATTTTTGCTTTTCCCTTTTCGGCAAGCCGTCCAGCAGCCTTGCCGCGCCGACGATCACGTCCGCCCGCTCCAAAGCCTCTTGCGCCTCATGTGTCAGCGTCGCCGCCGCGCCGCCGAGACCGATCAATGTCACTCGCATTTGAGCCACCTCTCACAGTCCGCCGCGACCGTTTCAAAGTCCGCGCCCGCGTCCGCGGGGCGGCGCAGCACGACCAGCTTCGCGCCCACGGCTCGCGCCGCCGCCGCTTTTTCGGGAAAACCGCCCGCCGCGCCGCCGTCCTTCGTCACGAGCCACGCGATGCCGAACTGCCGCAAGACCGCCTCGTTCAGCTCGCGCGAAAACGGCCCCTGCATCGCGATGATGCGGCGGTGCGGGACGCCCGCCGCCTCGCAGGCGGCGATCCCCTCGTGCGAGGGCAGCACGCGGGCATAGAGCCGCTCCGCGCCGAGCGGCGCGAACGCGGAAAGCTCCTTCGCGCCGGTCGCGAGCAGGACGTTCCCTTCCGTAACTTGCAGGAACGCCGCCGCCTCCGCCGCGCTGTTGACGTACACCGCGCCCTCCGCCGCGCTCGCGCGCCGGAGCAGGCGGCGGTACGGCACCTCTGCCGCCGCGCAAGCCGCGCGGATGTTTTCCGTCGCCTCCCGCGCGTAGGGGTGCGTCGCGTCCACGCAGAGGGCGTCGCCGCCGAGCAGCGCCGTCATTTCCGCCGCGGTCTTGCGCCCGACGAGCACCGTCACGCCTGCGTGCTCGCCCTGCTCCTCCGCGCCGTAGGGCGTGGCGACGCAGACCGTCACCGCCGCGCCCGCGTCCGCGAGGCGGTACGAGAGCGCGCGCCCCTCGGTCGTGCCGCCGAAAACGACGATGCGCTTCATACGCGGTACCCCCGCGGCGTGACCAGTTTCCCGCCGATCACGCGCGTCGCGCCCGAGCCGACGAACACCGTCGAGACCATATCGACCGCCGTCTCCCGCAATTCCGCGAGCGTCAGGATGCGCACGCTTTCGCCCTCGCGCCCGATGCTGCGCGCGACGCCGCAGGGCGTGTCGCCGCTTTTCGTTTCGAGCAGAATATCACACGCTTTGCGCAGGTACCCCGCGCGGCGCTTCGACGAGGGGTTGTAGAGCGCGATGGCGAAATCCCCCGCCGCCGCGCAGCGCAGGCGCTGTTCGATGACTTCCCAAGGTGTCAGCAGGTCGGAGAGCGAGACGACGCAAAAATCGTGTCCCAGCGGCGCGCCGAGCTTTGCCGCGCCCGCGAGCGCGGCGGTCACGCCCGCGACGACCTCGACCTCCACGCCGCCGTACTCCGGCAGCAGCTCCAGCACCGGCGCCGCCATGCCGTACACACCCGCGTCGCCGCTGCACACCAGCGCGACCGTGCGCCCCGCCCGCGCCTGCTCCAGCGCGTGACGGCAGCGTTCCAGCTCGCGCGTCATGCCCGTCGCGAAGACCTCCTTCTCGGGAAACAGCGGCGCAATGAGCGCGATATACGCCGTATAGCCGCAGATGAGTTCTGCGGCGGCGAGCGCCGCGCGCGCCGCCGCTGTCAAGTATTCTTCCTTGCCGGAGCCGACGCCGACGACATACAGCTTACGCATCGTTCCCCCTCCAATCCAAATGCACATCGCCCCGCGCGAGCGCAAAGGTCACGCCGTCGCCCGCGTCCTTCCGCGCAAGCAGCGCGCCGCCCGACGCGAGTACCGCCGCGCGCTCGCAGACGTTGTCCACACCCGTCACGGCGTCCACGAACGCCGATGCGGAAAAGTCGCCCGCGACAGCGGACAGCTCCGCCGCCGTGTACGTTTTCAGCGCCCAGCCGTGCGCGGCGCAGAACGAGAGCAGACCCTCCTCGTCCGCCTTGCGGTCGATGCTCGCGGCGGCGCGGATCGCCTGCGGCAGAATGTCGTTCGCGCGGCAAAATTCGCGAAACCGCGCCTCCAAACTTTCCCGCGCCGTGCCGCGCTTGCAGCCGACGCCGAGCGTCAGGCAGCGCGGCGCAACGACCAGTCCCGCGTGGGGGCGCGCGTCCACCCAGAAGTCGGGTTCGCCGTCCGTGGGCGTGACGCCCTCCGGCGGCTCGCCGGCAATCGGGAACGCGGAGCGGAACGTCACGCGCTCCCCCGCGAGCAGCGCGGCGGAAATTCTCTTGATGTGCTCCGCGCCGACCACGGCGCAGTCCTGCGTCCGCGCCCACTCGTCCACGGCGAACACGCCGCGCCCGTCCGTCGCCGTCGTAATGACCGCCGTCGCGCCGAGAATGTTTGCAACCTCGTGTGTAAAAGCGTTCGCGCCGCCGAGGTGCCCCGACGCAAGCGGGATGACGAACTGCCCGCCCTCGTCCACGCAGAGCACGGCGGGGTCGCTCGCCTTGCTCGCAAGATGCGGCGCGACCGCGCGCACCGCGATGCCCGCCGCGCCGACGTAAACAAGCGCCTTTGCCGTCGGGAAATGCGCGGCTGTCCAGTCATTTAGCTTTACACCGTCGCGGGTACAGCTCACCTCGCCGCCGAGCGCGGAGCGCAGCCGCTCCGCGAGCGCGCGTCCGCGCTCCGTGAACGCGAGGTACGCGACGCCGCCACGGCGGTACGCCGTCGGGAACGACGGATCGTAGAGCCGGCTCTTCTCGTACGGCGCGTCGAGAAAGCGCCCGACGAAGATGATGGCGGTCTTGCGAAAGTTTGCCTCCGTCAGCGTACCCACCGTGCAGCGCGCGATCTGCTCGTCCGCCCACGTCGCGCGGTAGACGACGGCGGCGGGCGTGTCGGCGGGGAGCCCGCCCGCGAGCAGCTCCTCCTGTACGCCGCGAAGCAGCCCCGCCGAGAGGAAGATCGCCATCGACGCGCCGTGACGCGCGAGCGCGCGGAGCTTCTCGCGCTCCGGCACGCTTGTCCGCCCCGCGAGGCGCGTGACGATGAGGCTTTGGCTGACGCCGGGGAGCGTGAACTCCGCGCGCAGCGCCGCCGCCGCGCCAAACAGGCTGCTGACCCCGGGCGTCACGTCGAACGCGACGCCGCGCGCCGCGAGCGCGTCCGTCTGCTCGCGCAGCGCGCCGTAGAGCGACGGATCGCCCGTGTGCAGGCGCACGGTGGTCTTGCCCGCCGCCTCGGCGGCGAGCATCGCATCCAGCACCTCGCCGAGCGTCATCGTGGCGCTGTTATGCACCTCGCAGCCGTCCTTGCAGTGCGCGAGCAGCGCGGGGTTCACGAGGCTGCCCGCGTAGATCACGACGTCCGCCTCCGCGAGCAGTTTTGCGCCGCGCAGGGTCAGCAGATCGCTTGCGCCAGGTCCCGCGCCGACAAAGTGTACCATCGCTACTTGCTCCAATCCTGCAATATCGTTTTCGCCGCCGCCGTCTCGCCGAGCAAGCCGTACTCGTTCGAGAACACCACCGCGCCCGCGCGCAGCTTGTCCCCCGCGCGGCGGTCGAGGCGCCGCTGCATCGCAGTAAGCAGGCTGTCCAGCACCGCCGGACGAAGCCCCGCCTCGTCCAAGAGCGCGATGCAGGCGTCCGCCGTCGCCGCGTCCATCAAGCGGCGGCAGAGCGCCGCGTCCGCGCCGTTTGCCGCCGCGTGGGCGCAGAACAGCTCCGCGCGGCAGTCGGCGTACTTTGAGTGCGTGTTCATCACGCCGCCCGCGAGCTTGACGAGCTTGCCGACGTGCCCCACGAGCAGCGCGTCCTCGAAGCCGAGCGCCGCCGCGCAGTCCAGCGCGTCGCCGAGGAAGTTGGAATATTTGACATACGGCGCGCCATAGCCGCGCGTTTTGAGGAACTCCTGTCCGTAATTCCCCGGCGTGAGGATCACGCGGGAAAAACCCTCGGCGCGCTTCTGGCGCAGCTCCGTCTCGATGGTGTCCACGATGGCGCGCTCGCTCATCGGCTCGACGACGCCGCTGGTGCCAAGGATCGACACCCCGCCCTCGACGCCAAGCAGCGGGTTGAACGTCTTTTTCGCGAGCCTCTCGCCGTCGGGCACCGAGATCACCACCGACAAGCCGCCCGAATAGCCCGCCTCGCGGCAAGCCGCCTCCGCCGCCTCCGCGATCATGCGGCGCGGGACGCTGTTGATCGCCGCCGCGCCGACGCTCTGATCCAGCCCTGCTTTCGTCACGCGCCCGACGCCCTCGCCGCCGTCGATGGTCACGCCCGACGCGGTCTTGCGCACCGTCGCGCAGACGAGGCAGCCGTCCGTCGCGTCGGGGTCGTCGCCCGCGTCCTTGCGCACGGCGCAGAACGCCGCGTCGCCGCGTTTTTCGCACACCTCCGGCGCGAGCGCCGCCGTGACGCCGCCCGGCGTCGTGATGCGCGCGGTCTCCGGCGCTTCGCCCGTGAGCAGCAGCCGCGCCGCCGCGAGCGCCGCGAGCGCCGCGCAGGTGCCCGTCGTGTACCCGCGGCGCAGGAGCCTTTGCCCGCTTCGGACATAGCGCCCCTGCCGCGCGAGTTCGGCAAGCTCGCCGTAGCGCGACAGGATCGCGTCATAATTCTCCCGTCTGTGCGGAAAATCGCAGTCCACGCAGCTTTTTTTGCCCGTCTCCGTGTAGCGGAAGTTTCCGCCGCAGCGGTCGCCGAGCGTATAGAGCGGGCAGTAGCAGAACAGGCAGTTGAAGTCCGCCGCCGCGACGCCCTTGTGGCAGGGGAACTTTGCGCAGGCACGGTTCTGAAAAAATGAGTAGCTGCCCGCCGCGCCGTACGCGCCGTCGTACGCGCCGCGCGGGAGGTCGTAGAGTTCGTCGATGTAGCCGCCGGAGAACACGTCCTCCGGCGCGCCCGCGCGGTCGATCACGCCGTTTTTCACCGCGAGCACCGTGTCCGACAGCCGCCGCGCGAGCGTCAGGTCGTGCAGCGAGAGCACCACCGCCACGCCGCGCTCCCGCGCGAGGCCGTGCAAAAGCGTCAGCAGCTCCAGCTCGCAGCGCAGATCGAGGAACGCCGTCGGCTCGTCGAGCACCAGCGCCTCCGGCTCCTGCGCCACGGCGCGCGCGAGCAGCACGCGCTGGCGCTGCCCGTCGCTGAGCGCGTCGAAGTCGCGCGCGGCGAGGTCTGCGACGTGCAGCCGCTCCAGCGTCTCCTCGACCACCGCGCGATCCCGCGCCGTCAGCACGCCGAGCATCCCCGTGTAGGGGTAGCGCCCGAGGCTCACCACGTCGCGCACGGTCAGCTTTGGCACGCGCACGCGGTCGGTGGTGAGGATGGCGAGCTTTTGCGCGGCGGCGCGCGCGTCGAGGTCGGCTCTCCCGTCCAGATACACCGTCCCCGCGAGCGGCGCGAGCTGCCGCGCGACGGCGCGCAGGACGGTCGATTTGCCCGCGCCGTTGGGCCCGATGAGCGAGACGATCTCGCCGGAGCGCACGGCGAACGTCACGTCATGAACGACGGCGCTGCCGCCGTAGCCCGCGGCAAGCCCGCTCGCGCGAAGCACCACGTCGGTCACGCGAGCGCCTCCTTTCGCCGCGAGAGCAGCATCCACAGCACCACCGGCGCGCCGAACACGGCGGTCACCGAGCCGATGGCAAGCTCCGTCGGCGCGAACAGCGTCCGCGCGACGAGGTCGCAGCCGAGGCAGAACACCGCCCCGCCCAAAAAGCACGCGGGCAGCATCCAGATCGGCTTCGCCGTCTTGAGCAGGCTGCGCATCAGGTGCGGCACCGCCACGCCGACGAACGAGATCGGCCCCGCGAACGCCGTCACGCAGGCGGAGAGCACGCTCGAGAGCAAAATGAGCTGCGCGCGGAACGGCTTCAGCTCCACGCCGAGGCTCCGCGCGTAGCCCTCGCCGAGCTGGTAGGCGCTCATGGGCTTGGAGAGCAGGAAGCTCCACGCCGCCCCGACGCCGACGATCCCCGCGATGACGCGCAGATCGTCCCAGCCGATCCCCGCAAAGCTGCCGAGCGACCATGCGCGCAGATTCACGATGTTCGCGTCGTCCGCGAACGTCACGACGAGGTCGGTCACGGCGGAGCAGATATAGCCCACCATCACGCCGCAGACGACCAGCAGGGGCATCTGCCTCACGTGCCCCGACACCAGCAGGATCAGGCCCATCACGAGCATCGAGCCGAGGAACGCCGCGCCGTACAGCCCCGCCGCGCCGAGCGTCACGCCGCGGCTGAGCAAAAACACCATCGCGAGCGCGACCGTCAGCTTCGCGCCGGACGAGACGCCGAGCACGAACGGCCCCGCGATGGGGTTCGCGAAGAACGTCTGGAGCAGAAAGCCCGACACCGCGAGCGCGCCGCCGAGCAGCGCCGCGGCGAGCATCCGCCGCAGCCGCAGATCGACGATCTTCGCCGCCACGTCCGCGGGCATCTCCCGAAGCGCCACGCTGCCGACGGCAAGCCCCGCCCGCGCGAAACCGAACAGCAAAAGGGCGAGCAGCCCAAAGGCAAGCGCGTACCGCGTCCTGTCCGCCATCGGCCGTTCACCCCGCTTTCTTTCCGTTCAGTTTGTGCAAGTAGGTCAGCTCCTCCGCGTCCGTGCCGTTCAGCACGGCGTGGAGGTCGGCGATCACGCCGCCGACGGCGGAGGTCTCCTGAAACAGGTTCTGCTCCGTCGCCCAGACATTTCCCGTCCGCACCGCCTTGAAGTCCGCGAACAGGGCGTTCGCGGCGACGAGCGCGGCGACGTCCTCCACCGGATAGATGTTGTTGTTGTAGATCAGCACGTCCGCGTCCCGCGCCGCCGCGTAGAACGCCTCGAGCTGCATATTCATCGACGCCGCGCCAGCTTCGACGTCCGACGGGACATAGACGCCGCCCGCAAGCGCGATCATCTTCGCGACGTAGTCCCCCGGGCGGCGGACGTTGACGTAGCCGACGGGGTTCCAGTAGAAGAACGCCGCCGTTTTGCCCGTCGGCTCCGCGTCGAGGATCGGCGCGAGCGCCGCCGCCTCGCGCTCGAAAAACGCCTCCGCTTCCGCCTCCCTGCCGACCAGCAGCGCGTAGAGCTTGATCCACTCCATGCGCCCGAGCGGGTGGGCTTCGTAGCTCGACCGCTCGATCAGCACTGGGATGCCGAGCGCCTCCAACTGCTCGCGCGTCGCGGGGCTGTGCAGGAGCATCGTGTTCTCCAGCGCGAGCGTGCAGCCCTCCGAGAGCAGCAGCTCGTAGTCCGGCGCGCGGTACTTGCCCGCGTAGAGCAGGTCTCCCGCGTCCAGCGCGTCCGTGACCTCGGGTAAGCTCCAGTCCCCCGCCGCCGTGCTCGTGAAGCGCACCGCATCCAGCGCGCCGAGCTTCACGAACGGGTCCATCGCGCCCGAGGACGCGAGATAGAGATGGTCGAGCGGCGTGTGCAGCACCGCCGCGCCCTCGACGTCGGGCGCGTCCGCGCCGTCGGGGACGAGCAGGAACCGCTCCTCCCCCGCAATGGTCACGAGCGCCGCGCCGCCGTCGTAGTAGTCCACGGTGAACTGCTCAGCGTAGGCAAGCGGCATCGAGCCGACCGGCTCCGGCGCGCCCCGCGGCGCGTCCGCGCGCGCCGCGCAGGCGGTCAGCAGCAGGGC
>JAFSZQ010000110.1 GCA_017458885.1 Oscillospiraceae bacterium | reverse complement strand
TCGACGCCGAAGCGGCTCTTGAGCTTGCTCACCAGCACGTCGATCTGGATGTCGCCCGCGCCGGAGACGACGATCTGGTGCGTCTCGGCGTTGTTGTTGACGGTGAAGGTCGGGTCTTCCTCGTTGAGGCGGTTGAGCCCCGTGCCGAGCTTGTCCTCCTGCCCGCGCGTCTTGGGCGCGATGGCGCGGGAGTAGCACGGCTCCGCAAAGTCGATGCCCTTGAGCACGACGACGCTCTTCGCGTCGCAGAGGGTGTCGCCGGTCTTGACGCGATCCATCTTCGCGATGGCGCCGATGTCGCCGCAGCCGATCTCCTTGACCTCCTCGTTCTTCTGCCCCTTGATGGCGTAGAGCCTGCCGAGCTTCTCGGTGTTGCCGGTGGTCGGGTCGTAGAGCGACATATCGCCCGTGATCTTTCCGCGCACGACTTTGACGAGGCTGTACTTGCCGTACTGGTCGGAGATGGTCTTGAACACGATCGCGGCGGTCGCGCCGTTCTCGTCGTAGGCGACCTCGACGTCCTTGCCGTCCTCGGTCTTCGCCTGCTCGGCGGGCATATCGGTCGCGACGGGGACGAGGTCGAGCACGGTTTCCAGCAGCATCTCGACGCCCAGCCCGTTCGCGGCGCTGCCGCAGAGCACCGGCGCGACGCTGCCATCGTGCACGCCGAGCTTGAGCCCCTTGGCGATGTCCTCGCTGGAGAGCTCCATGGTCTCGAAGAACTTTTCCATCAGCTCCTCGTCCGCGCCGGCGGCGGCTTCCATCAATTCCGCGCGCAGGGAGTCCACCTCGTCCTTCACGCTGTCGGGGATCGCGCAGGCTGCCGCCTTGCCGCCCTTGACCTCGTACGCCTTGTTGTGCAGCAGGTCGACGATAGCGGTCACATGCCCCGCGCCGTCCGTCACGGGCGCGACGATGGGCGCGACGGCGGCGCCGAACTTGCCCTTGAGCGCGTCGAAGCAGGTCTGGTAGTTGCTGTTGTCCTCGTCGGTGCGGTTGATGAAGATCATGCGCGGCTTCTTGCCGAGCATCTTCCACGCGCGCTCCGCGCCGACGGAAAGCCCGTCCTTCGCGCCGCACACGAGCACCGCGCACTCCGCCGCGCGCAGGCCCGAAAGCGCCTCGCCGGCGAAGTCGAAGTTGCCGGGGGCGTCGAGAATATTGATCTTGACGTTTTTCCACGTCGCGGGCGCGGTCGAGAGCGCGATGGAAATGCCGCGTTTCTTCTCCTCCGCGTCGTAGTCGAGCTGCGCGCTTGCGCCCGCCATGGCGAGCATCGCCTCGGCGAGCGTGGTCTTGCCGCTGCCGCCGTGCCCCAGCAGCACGATATTGCGTACGTCCTTTGCACTCATGTGTCCCATTCTCCTTTACTGTAACTTCCCCGTTGGGGAAAAATCGCTCAACAAGTGGATTATATAATACTTGACGGACTTATACAACTCCAAAAATCGCCGGACAAATTTGGTCAAAACAGACAAAGCGCGTCAGAGCAGCATCTCGATGCCGCCGTCCTCGATGGAGATCTCGACGCGCGGCGCGCCCGGGACGTACTCGCCGTCCAGCGACCAAGGGATGTTCTCCTCCGTCTCCGCCACGACGCCGCGGACGTGCCGGAAGATCAGCCCCGCGCCGCCGTAGTCCTGATTCATCAGCGCGCCCGCGAGCGCCTGAAGCTGCGCGGGCGTCTTGGGCACGGGCACGAGCAGCAGCTCGAACACGCCGTCGTTGAAGCCCACGTCCTCGGGCGAGAGCTTCATCAGCCCCGCGATGGACGTTGAGTTGCTGACCGCGCCGAACAGGTACTCCCCGTCGAACGTCTCGCCGTCCGCCGTCAGCTTCATCCGGTAGGGGCGGAGCGTGTCGAGGTCGCGCACGCCGCCGAGAATATAGGCAAAGTGCCCGAACACGTTCTTCACGTCCTGCGGCACGCTGTAGCTGGTGCGGGTGAACGCGCCGAACGAGGCGACGTAGACGAAGTGCGTGGCGTCGAACTTCCCCACGTCCAGCCGGCGCGGGCGCAGGCGCATGGCGCTCTGCGCGGCGACGGCGGGCTCGGCGGAGATGCTCAGGCTCGCCGCGAAGTCGTTCGTGCTGCCGCCGGGCAGATAGCTCACCTGCGGGCGGCGCTCGGCGGGCAGCTTCATCAGCCCGTTGACCGTCTCGTTGAGCGTCCCGTCCCCGCCGTGGCAGACGACGAGGTCGAACGCCCCGCCAAGGCTCTCGACCAGCCGCGTCGCGTCCCCGCGGCGGCGGGTCTCGCGGACGGAGATCAGATACCCCGCCTCGGAGTAGATCGCCGCCGCGTCGAACAGCGGGGCGCGCGACTTGGCGCGCCCCGCGTGTGGATTGACGATGAAAAGGAGCTTCTTGTCCACGTTCGTCCCCGCCTTTTTTGCAAAAGTTCCGTTCCTTCCCTTTATATCACAGAAAATTCCGTATTGCAATTCCCTCCAAAACGCGATATGGTAAAAAGTGTGATAAATCGCTTGCAAAGGGTGGCGTTCGATGGACAGGAAGCAATATTTCCGCTGGGGCGTGACGGCGTTTCTGACCGTCGCCGCCCTGATGATCTTTTACGACACGGTGTTCCGCAACGGCGTGCTGCTCGCGCTGCTGCACACGCTGCTCTCGGCGCTGCGCCCCGTGATCTACGGCGCGGTGATGGCGTACCTGCTCGCGCCGGCGGTCAACTTCTTCGACCGCGGCATCGGGAAGCTCTCCGGCGGCAAGGGCAAGCGCGCGCTCGTGCGCGCGGGCAGCATCCTGCTGACCTGGGCGGCGGTGTTCTTCGCGGTCTACCTGCTCTTCAGCATCCTCATCCCGCAGCTCTATCAGAGCGTCTCGACCCTTGCCGGCAATATGCAGACCTACTACAACACGGTCTACGGCTGGGTGTCGCAATTGCTGGAGAAGAACCCGCGCATCTACGCGCTGGTCTCCGAGGCGATCGGCGATTACTACGACGACATCCGCCAGTGGTTCACGGGCACCTTCCTGCCGCAGGCGCAGCAGACCATCACCCTCGTCACGAGCGGCGTTTTGAGCGTCGTCCTGTTCTTCAAGGACTTCCTCATCGGCGTGATCGTGTCGATCTACCTGCTGGCGCTCAAGGAGAAGCTCGCCGCGGGCAGCCGCCGCATCCTCTACAGCGCCGCGAGCGAGCACGTCTACCGCTCCGCGCTGCGCTCCGTGCGCAAGGTGGACAGCATCTTCAGCGGCTTCGTGCGCGGCAAGCTGCTCGACTCCGTTATCATCGGCGTGCTGTGCTTCCTCGGCGCGACGCTGCTGAAGCTGCCCTACGCCCCGCTCGTGAGCGTGATCGTGGGCGTGACGAACATCATCCCGTTCTTCGGGCCCGTCCTCGGCGCGATCCCGAGCGCGTTCCTGATCCTGCTCGTCAGCCCCGTCAAGTGCCTGTATTTCATCGTCTTCGTCCTCGCGCTCCAGCAGCTCGACGGCAACCTGATCGGGCCGAAGATCCTCGGCGGCTCGACGGAGCTGCCGAGCTTCTGGGTCATCGTGGCGATCCTGATCGGCGGCGGGTTCTTCGGCGTGCCCGGGATGTTCCTCGGCGTGCCGGTGTTCGCCTGCTTCTACGCCATGGTGGGCTATCATGTGAACAAACGCCTGCGGAAAAAGGGCGTCGAGACCGACGAAGAGATCCCCGAAGCATAGCTTCGGGGATCTCTTCATTTCTTATTCATCTTATAGATCGCGTTCAGCCCGTGCAGCAGCAGGTCGCGCTCAAGCGCGATCTTGTGGCGGCAGAGCGGGATGACGTAGGGCGCGACGCCGCCGGTGGCGACGATGGCGGACGGGTGCCCCAGCTCCTGCTCCATGCGGTCGATCACGCCGTCGAGCATGGCGGCGGTGCCGTACATGATGCCGCTGCGCATGGAGTCGACCGTGTTCTTGGCGATGATCTTCCCCGGGCGGTCCATATTGATGCCCGGGAGCTGCGCCGTGTTGCGCGTCAGCGCGTCCAGCGACAGGCGCGCGCCGGGCATGATGACGCCGCCCATGTACTTGTTTTTCGGCTCGATGACCTCCACCGTCGTGGCGGTGCCCATGTCGATGAGGATCAGCGGCGGCTGGCGCTTCGCGAGCGCCGCGACCGCGATCACGATGCGGTCGCTGCCGACCTGCGCGGGGTTGTCCATGCGGATGTCCAGCCCCGTTTTCAGCCCGTGACCGACGACCATCGGCGCGCGCTCGGTGATCTTGTAGACGCCGCTGCGCACGGCGTTGAACACCGGCGGCACGACGGAGGAGATGATGCAGTCCTCCACGTCCTCGATGCGGCAGCCGTACGCCTCGAGCATGGTCTTGATCTCCACGCCGTACTGGTCGGAGGTGCGGGTGTGGTCGGTGGCGATGCGCGCCTCGCAGAGGATCTTGTCGTCCGCGATGCAGCCGATGACGATGTTGGTGTTGCCGATGTCGATGGCAAGAAGCATGGGCTCGTCCTCTTTTATCTCTGATTTCCGAGGGGCAGGATCTTTGCCTGATACAGCGCCGCGCCGACGACGCCGGTGATGAGCGTGGAGGAGACCATCTCCACGAGCGCGTTGACGCCGACGAACGCGACGACGAACGCGAGCACGTTCCGCCCGCCCATCAAGCCGCGCACATAGTCGGTGTTCCCGAACAGCAGCACGAGCGCGGACATGAAGAGCGCCGTGTTGAGAAACGCCGAGCAAAAGCCCGCGGCGAAGCAGGCGGGACGCGCGCCGAGCCGCTTCTCGCAGGCAGAAAAGATCGCGCCGACGAGAAACCCGTCCAGCGCGCGCGGAACGAACCGCTGGATGAACGCGAGGAACGGGTCGATGCTCACGAGCACCGCGCCCATGCCGCTGGGCACGCCGACGCCGAAGCACTGCAAAAAGCTCAAAAGCCCGAACACGCAGCCCATCGCGAGCCCGCCCTTCGGCCCCAGCGCGACGGCGGCGACGGCGACGGGGATGACGTTGAGCGTGATGACCAGCGGCCCCACGGGGATGCTTCCGACCGGCGTGAACGAGAACACGATCAAAAGCGCCGTCATCAGGGCGAGGATCGTGAGCGCGCGGGCGTTCATCTGCTGTTTCATATTCAGTTACCTCCTGCTGCCGCGCGGTATGCTGCGGCGCGTATTTTGGGCGGCTCCCCCGCCGGAGCCGTCCGGCTGCCATTCTTGCGATATGACGCCGAGCTCCGCGTGGAAAAGCCGTTTTGCATTATAGCCGCGTTGCGCGGGGATTGCAAGAGGTTTTTTGTGTTGACAATCTCGCACAAATGTTATAAACTATTTCCTGATAGAGAGCAGAAACGAAACAGCGGCGGCGGTTTGGCTACTCCTTCCGAAAGGAGGGATGCCATATGTCGATTACTTTGACGGTACATATCGGGCAACTGATATTTCAGATCAAAGTAAAAAGTGACAACCGCCACTCTGGCAAGTGACGGTTGTCGGAATTCCGATCTAACCTAGCTTTCAGAGCCAAACCGCTTGTCGCAATTTCTGCTCTCTGTCACCATTATATCTGCTCCGCCTGTTTTGTCAAGCTCTTTTTCCGCACTTTACAAATTGACATAAAACCGCTATAATGGGCTGTTGTACGCAAAACACGCACAGGAGGTATGCTCCATGTTGACCGGAAAGACCGTGCTGCTGGGCGTCACGGGCGGCATCGCCGCGTATAAGGCGGCGGCGCTCGCGTCCGCGCTGGGGAAGCTCGGCGCGGCGGTGGAGGTCGTGATGACCGAGCACGCGACGAAGTTCGTCGCGCCGCTGACGTTCGAGCAGCTCACGGGCAGGCGCGTGTCGGTGGACACGTTCGACCGCAGGTTCGAGCATCAGGTCGGGCACATCGCGCTCGCGCGGCGCGCCGACCTCGTGCTGATCGCGCCCGCGACGGCGAACGTCTGCGCGAAGCTCGCGCACGGCATCGCGGACGATATGCTCACGACGACCGTGCTCGCCTGCCGCTGCCCGAAGCTCATCGCGCCCGCGATGAACACGGCGATGTACGAAAACCCCGTCACGCGGGACAACCTCGACACGCTCCGCCGCTACGGCTGGGAGGTCGTCGAGCCCGCGTCGGGGCGGCTCGCCTGCGGCGACGTGGGCGCGGGCAAGCTGCCGGAGCCGGAGACGCTCGTCTGGCACGTTCTACGCACGCTCGCGAAACCGCATGATCTCGCGGGCAGGCGCGTGCTCGTCACCGCCGGCGCGACGCGCGAGCCGCTCGACCCCGTGCGCTTCCTCTCGAACCGCTCGACGGGCAAGATGGGCTGCGCGCTGGCGAAGCTGGCGATGCTGCGCGGCGCGGACGTGACGCTCGTCGCGGGCGCGCTCGCGGTCGAGCCGCCGCCGTTCGTCACGGTCGTGCGCGTCGAGACGGCGGCGGAGATGTTCGACGCCGTGACGAGCCGCGCGGGCGAGATGGACTTCGTCTTCAAAGCCGCCGCCGTCGCGGACTACGCGCCCGCGGAGGTCGCGGACGAAAAGCTCAAGAAGTCCGACGGCGCGCTGACGCTCCCGCTCGCGCGGACGCGGGACATCCTGCAATACCTCGGCGAGCACCGCCGCGCGGGGCAGGTGCTCTGCGGGTTCTCGATGGAGACGGAGCATCTGCTCGAAAACAGCCGCGCGAAGCTGGAGAAAAAGCACCTCGACCTGATCTGCGCGAACAACGTCAAGGTCGCGGGCGCGGGCTTCGGCACGGACACGAACGTCGTCACGCTCCTCACGGCGGACGGCGCGACAGAGCTGCCGCTGCAAAGCAAGGACGACGCCGCGAACGCGATCCTCGACGCCGCGCGCGCCCTCGCGGAGAGGCGATAGGCGATGCGGGCGTTCCTGCGGACGTTCCGCGCTCTCCACGTCTGGCTGCTGGTCAACGCGGCGGCGCTGGCGCTGTTCTTCGCCCTACGCGGGCAGAGGGCGTGGATGACCGCCGTTTCGGAGCGGTTCTCCATGCCGCTCGAGCGCGCGCTCGGGCGGCTGTGGGCGTATGTCCCGTTCTCGGTCGCGGAGCTGTGCTACATCGGCGCGGCGGCGTTTCTGGCCGTGTTTCTCGTTCGCAGCGTCGTGTTGCTCGCGCGGGCGGAATACAGGCGCGAGGTGCTGTACCGCCGCTGCCTGACGCTCGCAAACGCCGTGTTGAGCCTCTACGCGGCGTTCTGCCTGCTCTGGGGCGTCAACTTCTACGCGGACGACTTCTGCGATAAGAGCGGGCTCTATCCCGCGCCCGTCGCCTACGACGACCTCGTCGCCGTGACGCGGTATTTCGCGGAGCAGACGGCACTCCATGCCGACGCGGCGGAGCGGGACGCGGACGGCGCTTACGCCGCGGCGCGCGAAGCGTCGCTCGCATACGCGGCGGCGCTCTACGAGCCGCTGTACGGCGAGTTCCCGTTCCTCGACACGGGCGCCGACCCGCGCCCGAAGCCGGTCTTCTTCTCCCGCGTGATGAGCGCGATGAACGTGACGGGGCTGTACTTCCCGTTCACGGGCGAATCGAACCTCAACATGGACTTCCCCGCCGCGACGTTCCCGTTCACCGTCGCGCACGAGCTGGCGCACCGCCGCGGCGTGGCGAGCGAGCAGCAGTGCAACTTCCTCGGCGTGCTCGCGTCCGTGCGGTCGGGCGATCCCGCGTATCGATACTCCGGCTGGCTGACGGGCTACATCCATCTCTCGAACGCGCTCTACGCCGTCTCGCCCGAGGACTGGTACGAGATCCGCCTCTCGCTGCCCGAAACGGTGCAGGCGGATCTGCGCGCCGCGAGCGATTACTGGGCGCGGTACGCGAACAAGCCCGTCGCGCGCGTCAGCGGCAAGACCTACGACGCGATGCTCAAAAGCTACGGCGACGAGCTGGGGATGCGCAGCTACGGCGCGGTGGTCGACCTGCTGGTGGGATACTTCAAAACAGAAACGTAAAAACATAACTACGGAAAGCCAAACCATGAGAAACAAGAGAAAAAAACATCCGCATATCTCGCGCGGCGAACGGCTGTGCCGCTCGCTGCTGATCCTGACCATGGCGCTGGGCGCGCTCTGGGGCGCGTGGCAGCTCATGGCGCCCAAGCCCGCCATCGCGGACAACACCCCGCCGGTGCGCTCAAGCAGCGCGGACGCGGAGCAGACCGCCGTGCCCGACGAGACCTACCTGCGCAGACCGGACTGCTGGACGTTCCTGCTCGTGGGCATGGACAAGGGCGGCGGCAACACCGACACGCTCATGCTCGTGACCTACGACGCGGCGGCGCGGCGCGTCAGCGTCGGCTCCATCGCCCGCGACACGCGCGTGGACGTGGAGCGCAAGCTCAAGAAGATCAACGCCGCCTACGCCTTCGGCAAGATGGAGGGGCTGATCGAGGAGGTCGGCAAGACCTTCGGCGTCCCCGTCGACTACTATCTGCGCGTGAATATCAACGGCTTCGTGCGCCTCGTGGACGCGGTGGGCGGCGTGGACTTCGACGTGCCGTGCAACATGGACTACGACGACCCGTATCAGGATCTCTCCATCCACTACGCCAAGGGGACGCGGCACTTGAGCGGGCAGCAGGCGCTGGAGGTCTGCCGCTTCCGCCAGAACAACGACGGCAGCGGCTACGGCGACGGCGGGCGGCAGCAGACGCAGCGCGGCGTGCTGACGGCGGTGGTGAAAAAGGCGCTCGCGAGCCCCACGAAGCTGAACGACTACGCCCAGATCGCCGCGGACAATCTGGACACGAACCTCTCGTTCGGCAACCTCGTCTGGTTCGCGACGAAGGCGCTCTCGCTCGACGCGGAGGACGTGCATGCGATGTCGATGCCCTGCGAGTGGCACAGCCCGTATATGTATCTCGACCCCGACGCGACGCTCGAGATGGTCAACGAATATTTCAACCCCTACGTCCTGCCCCGCACGGCGGAGCAGCTGGACGTCGTCACAAGAGAACGCGCGACGGCATCGTAAGCCGTCGCGCGTTCTTTCTTTTTGTTGTTCAGAACCCGATCCTGCCCGCGAACTTCTCGTTCACGACGTAGTACGCCGCGCGCTCCTCGGGCTTGATATACAGGCGCAGGTCGGTGATCTTCGTGCGCAGATGCTCCGCCTTGAACGCCGCCTTCGCCGCCGCGACCAAGTCCTCGACCTTCTCCTCGTCGCCCTGATACTGGACGTACACGACGGAGTTCAGCTTGTCGCCGCCCTGCATCGCCTTTGCGGCGGTGCGCTTGCTTGCCTTGACCGCCTTCGCGGCGCCCTCCTTGGTCGCCTTCGCCGCTTTCCTGGCGGTCTTCTTCGTCGCCTTGACCGCCTTTTCCGTGCCCTTCTTCGCCTTCTCCACGACGGGCTTGACCTGCTCCTTGACCTCGGCGGCGACCTTTCCGGTCTCCGCCTTGACGCTCTCGAACGCCTTCGCGGCGTCCTGCTTGACCTCGTCGACGGTCTTCTTCATCTTGTCTGCCATATTTCAGTACCTCCAACAATCATAATAACACGGTCCCGCGCCGGTATTCGGCATCATTGTAGCCCGTCCGCGCCGGAAAATCAAGAGGAATCCGCAATTTCACAAATTTTTCGCGGTTTTGCGCGGCGCGCGCTCGCCGAACAGCAGCCACCGCACCGCGGGGACGCGGCGCAGCAGCGCGTAGGCCGCGGGCGAGAGCAGCAGCGCCGCCGCGCATGCAAGCAGGTAGTCGCACAGCGGCGGCAGCGCCGTGAACGTCTTGAGCGCCCAACAGGCGTAGAGCACGACGACGTAGTGCACGACGTAGACGCCGAAGGCGTCGCGCGCCATGCGCGCCGCGAACGGCGAAGTCCCGTCCCACTTCGCCTTGCCCGTGCCGAGCAGCGCGAGGATCGCCAGCCAGAGGTAGGCGTTCGTGAAAACGTGCCGCAGGCACGCTCCGTCCGCGTAGTTTTGCCCGAAGAAATACGCCGTATACGCGACGCCCGCCGCGGCCGCCGCGAGCAGCAGCGGTCTCCACGCCAGCACCAGCAGCACCGTGCCCCAGCGCAGGTTGTCGAGAAACCGCCGTCTCACGTCTCTCCGCCCCCAAATATCCGCGACCGCAGCGCGTCAACGGCGTCCTTCGGCGGGATGGCGACGCCGCGCTCCGCGTCGGCGAGCAGCAGCAGCGTGTCGCCCGCCCGGATGCCCAGCAGCTCCCGCGCCTCCTTCGGGATGACGATCTGCCCCTTCGTGCCGACCGTCACCGTTCCCGCGTACTTTCCCCGTGGGTCGTTCATATCCGTCGCCTCCAAAGTATGATTTGTATGACTAATCATACTTCTGGGCAGGCGATCTGTCAAGAAGAAAATCCCCCTTGACAAGTCAAGGGGGAGCCCGTATAATGAGCGTAGAGAAAACCGCGACAGACGGTTGGCTCAACGCAAGGTCAGATTGCTTAAGTTATACCCAAACAACCGTCACTTGGCAGAGTGGCGGTTGTTGCGTTTTACCCAAGTAGTTTTCTCACGTTCGCGGGCAATGCCTATTTTATACCGCCGCCGCGCGTTTGTCACCGCGCGGCGGCGGCTTTTTCACGTTTCTCCGGCGTCTGCCGACGTATCCCCGTCCGATCGGTCCGCCTCCGGCAGCGGCGACGGCGCGCGGGTCGAGGCGTACGCCTCCTCCACCGTCTCGGGGTCGCGGCCCTCCAGAATGGCGACCATCTCGCCGCCGGTGATCGTCTCCTTTTCGAGCAGGTACGCGACCACCCTGTCCATGTCGGCGCGGCTCTCCTCGACGACCCTGACCGCCTCCCGATAGCACTCCTCCAGAATGCGCTTGACCTCGCGGTCCATCGCGGCGGCGGTGTCCTGCGCGCAGTCCAGCCCGTAGCCGCCGTCGAGGTACTGATTGCGGACGCTGCCGAGCGCCATCATGCCGAACTCGCCGCTCATGCCGTAGAGCGCGACCATGTTCCGCGCGACGGCGGTCGCCTCCTGAATGTCCTGCGACGCGCCGTTGGTCATCGTGTGCATGACGACCGCCTCCGCCGCGCGACCGCCCATCGAGACGGCGATCTGCGCGAGCAGTTCCTCGCGCGTGCGCAGATTGGTCTTGTCCTCCTCGGGCATGAGCAGCGTGTAGCCCAAGCTGCCCTCGGTGTGCGGCACGATGGTGATCTTCTGCACGGGCTCGGCGTGCTTCTGCTTGTAGGCGACCATCGCGTGCCCGACCTCGTGGTAGGCGACGAGCTTCTTCTCCTGATCGGTCAGCACGCTGTTCTTCTTCTCGCTGCCCGCGATGACGAACTCGAACGCCGCGAGCATATCCTCCTGCGTGACGAACTTGCGCCCCTTGCGCACGGCGCGCAGCGCCGCCTCGTTGGCGAGGTTCGCAAGATCCGCGCCGACCGTGCCCGCCGTCGCGAGCGCGACCTTCTTCAGATCAACGTCCTCGGCGAGCTTGATATTGCGCGTGTGGACGCGCAGCGTCTCGAGCCGTCCCGCGAGGTTCGGCTTGTCGATGGTGATGCGGCGGTCGAAGCGCCCGGGGCGCAGCAGCGCCTTGTCAAGCACCTCGGGGCGGTTCGTCGCGGCAAGGACGATGACGCCCTTCGTCGGATCAAAGCCGTCCATTTCGGCGAGGAGCTGGTTGAG
>JAFSZQ010000109.1 GCA_017458885.1 Oscillospiraceae bacterium | reverse complement strand
GCAACAACGCCGTTGTCGGCGCAGAACACAAGCGCCGCGCGCGCCGATATATCCACGTCCGCGCTGCCCGTCAGCGCCGACGCGTCCTCGATGGCGGTCTCCAGCAGCCCGAGGCCGCCGAGCGGCTTTGCGCGGCTGTCCCAGCGCGCGCGCGCCGCCGCGCGCGCCGCTTCGTCCGGCGCGGGGATGCGGTCGATGATCTCATACAAATCCATGTGTCTCTCCATATCGCCGCGCGGCGGCGGCGAACCGCTCCGCCAGCGCGGGGTATCCCGCAAGGTAGAGGTGCGGAAACGCCGCGTAGAGCGTCTCGCTCGCAAAGCCGCAGCGCCAGCGGCGCGCGCCCTTCTCCACGGCGAGATCGCCGCCGTTTTCGCTGCTCTCCCAGTGGTGGAACTCGTGCGCGTTCACGCGCTCGCCCGCGCGCAGCAGCAGGCTGTCCGCCTCGGCGCAGAGCGTCTGATAGCCGAAGCGCACGAGCTTCCCCGCGTCGGCGGCCCTGCCGTTCAAAACGCCCGCCATCGGGTACTCCCGCCCCGCCGCGTCGCACAGTGCCGCGCCGAGATAGAGGAAGCCGCCGCACTCCGCGACCGTCGGCATCCCGCCGCGCACCGCGCGCCGGACGCTCTCCCGCATCGCCGCGTTCTCCGACAGCGTGCGCGCAAACAGCTCGGGATAGCCGCCGGGCAGGTACAGACCGCCGACGCCCGAGGGCAGCGCCGCGTCGCGCAGCGGGCTGAACGGCACGACCTCCGCGCCCTGCTCGCGCAGCGTTTCCAGCGTCTCGGCGTAGACGAAGCGGAACGCCTCGTCGCTCGCCACGGCGATGCGCGCCGCGGCGGGCTTGCGCGCCGTCGCCGCCGGAACGGGCGGCGCGGGTCTGTCGCACAGCGCCGTGAAACGCGCCCCGTCGAGGCTCGCGTCCAGCGCGTCCGCGAGCGCGTCGAGCCGCGCGTCGAGGTCTTCGACCTCCTCCGCCGCGCGCAGTCCGAGGTGGCGGCTGGCAAACCGCGCCGCATCCAGCGGCGGCAGGCAGCCGAGCACCGGCACGCCGCTCTCGCGCTCGATCGCGGGCGCAAGCGTCTTGCAAAGCGCGGGGGCGCACTCGTTCAGGAGCACGCCGACGATATGGCTGTCCGCGCGAAATCCCCGCAAGCCCCGTATTTCCGCCGCGAGCGTCAGGCTCGCGCCCTTCGCGGGGACGATCAGCACCACGGGGACGCCCAGCGTGTCCGCGACGTGCCACGCGCTCGCGCGGTCGCTCGCGCCGCCCAAGCCGTCGTAGTAGCCCATCGCGCCCTCGATGACCGCCGCGCCGTGGTTCTCGCACCCGCGCGCGTAGAGGGCGCGGACGCGGGGCGCGTCGCTCAAAAAAAGGTCGAGGTTATGGCTCTGCGCGCCGGAAGCCGCGCGGTGGAAGGTCGGGTCGAGGTAGTCCGGCCCGCACTTGAACGCGCCGGGCGAAAGTCCACGCCGCCGGAGCGCGCGCAGCAGCGCGCACGCGGCCGCCG
>JAFSZQ010000108.1 GCA_017458885.1 Oscillospiraceae bacterium | reverse complement strand
TTGCGGAAGCAGGGGCTGTAGCTGGTCAGGGTCTGGGGAAGCTGGTCCTCGGTCAGGATCTCGTCGATGTAGCGGCCGATCATGCTGTGCTCGCTGGTCCCGATCAGGTAGAGGTCCTCTCCCTCGATCTTGTACATCATCGCGTCCATGTCGTTCTGGCTCATGACGCCCTCGACGACGTTGCCGTGGATCATGAACGGCGGGATGCAGTAGGTGAAGCCCTTGCCGATCATGAAGTCGCGCGCGTAGGCGATGACCGCCTCGTGCAGCCGCGCGACGTCGCCGAGCAGGTAGTAGAAGCCGTTGCCGCTGACGCGCAGCGCGGCGTCGATGTCGATGCCGTTGAAGCTCGCCATAATGTCCGTGTGGTAGGGGACTTCAAAGGCGGGAACCTTCGGCTCGCCGAAACGCTGCACCTCAACATTGGCGCTGTCGTCCGGCCCGATGGGGACGCTGGGGTCGATGATGTTCGGGATGAGCAGCATATCGCGGTGCAGCTTCGCCTCAAGCTCCGCCTCCCGCGCCTCGAGCGCGGACAATCGCTCGTCGTTCGCCTTGACCGCAGACATATTGGCGTCGATCTCCGCTTGTATCGCGTCCTTCTCCGCGCCCTCGGCTTTCTTCAGCTTCCCGAACAGGGGGCCGTTCGCCTTGGAGAGGCGGTTGCGCTCGGCGCGCAGCTCGCTTGCTTCCGTGATGGCGGCGCGGAGCTTCGCGTCGAGATCGACGACCTCGTCCACGAGCGGGAGCTTTTCGTCCTGAAACTTCTTTTTGATGTTCTCGCGTACCGCGTCGGGGTTTTCGCGGATGAATCTGATGTCAAGCATTGGCGTTCTCCTTCGTTATGGTCTCGCTCTCTTCCTCGGCGGCAGCCGCCTCGCGCAGCGCGGCGTTTTCCTCCCGCAGCGCCGCGTTCTCGCGCTCCAGCGTCTCGCGCGCCGCCTCGCTTTCGGCGAGCCGGCGCTCCAGCTCGTCCGCCTGCTGCTCCAGCTCGACGTTGCGCGCGAGCGTCGACTGCATCGCGTCGGCGTTGCCGCGCAGCTCCGTCAACACGCGGTCCGTGCCGCGCTGGTTCATCAGAAACGCCCACACCAGCAGCGAGAACGCCACGATGAACAGGAGGAAGATATAGCCGTAGACGCGCTTTTGCCCCGTCTTTTCGTCCAGCTCCGGCGCGCTCGGGGTCGGGGCGGCGGGCGCGTCCTTCGGGTGCTCGTGGATAAAATCCGTCATTTGCGTTTCCTCTTCTTTAACTGCGCGAGCGCGTCCAGCAGGTCGTTCAGGTCGTCCATGCCGTAGTATTCCAGCTCCACGCGCCCCTTGCGCTTGCCCGCCACGATGCGGCAGCCGCGCCCCAGCTTGTCCGTCAACTCGCTCGCCGCGAGCGCCGCGTAATCGACCGCCTCCGGCTGCTTCTTCGCCTTGGGCTTCGCGAGCAGCTTCTTGACCAGCGCCTCGGTCTGGCGCACGCTCAAGCCGCCGTCCACGACCGCCCGCGCCGCCTTTTTCTGCTGCGTCGCGTTAAGCGGCAGCAGCGCGCGGGCGTGTCCGCCGGAGAGCTTGCCCGCCTCGAGCAGCGCGCGCGCCTCGGGGCACAGCCCCAGCAGGCGCAGCGCGTTCGCAACCGCGGAGCGCGACTTGCCGACGCGGCTTGCCACGTCCTCCTGCGTCATGCGGTAGCTGTCCATCAGCTTGCGGTAGCCCTCCGCCTCCTCGATGGGGTCGAGATCCTCGCGCTGCAGGTTCTCAATGAGCGCCAGCTCCGTCGCCTTGCGGTCGTCCGCCTCGACGACGACGGCGGGCACCTCCTTGAGCCCCGCGAGCCGCGCGGCGCGCCAGCGGCGCTCGCCCGCGACGATCTGGTAGTAGCCCGACGAGAGCCGCCGCACCGTCAGCGGCTGCAAAACGCCGTGCTCGCGGATGGAGTCCGCAAGCTCCGCGAGCGCCGTCTCGTCGAACCGCTTGCGCGGCTGGTCGGCATTGCACTCGATCTGCGCGAGCGGCAGCAGATGCAGGTTTTCGGCGGCGTCGGCGCGCAGCGCGGCGTCGCCCAGCAGCGCGCCCAGCCCCTTGCCGAGTCCTCGTGATGTGTTCGCCATCTCGTTATCCTTTCTTCAAAAACTCCTGCGCGAGCGCGGCGTACGCCTCCGCGCCGCGGCTCGTCCGGTCGTAAGCGCCCACGGGCTTGCCGTGGCTCGGCGCCTCGGAAAGCCGCACGTTGCGCGGGATGACCGTGGCGTAGACCTTGCCGGGGAAATATCGCTTGACCTCCTCCGCCACCTGCACGGCGAGGTTGGTGCGCCCGTCGTACATCGTCAGCAGCACGCCCTCCAGCTCCAGCGACGGATTGAACGCGCGCTTCACGGCGCGCACCGTGCCCAGCAGGTCGCTCAAGCCCTCCAGCGCGAAGTACTCCGCCTGCACCGGCACGAGAATCGTGTCCGCCGCGCACAGGGCGTTGAGCGTCAGCAGCTCGAGCGAGGGCGGGCAGTCGATGAAGATGAAGTCGTAGTCGGGGGAGAGCGGAGCGAGCGCGTCCTTGAGCTGGTATTCGCGCCTTTCGCGCCCAATCATCTCGATGCCCGCGCCGGCGAGCGCCTTGCTCGAGGGCAGCACATCGCCAAAGCGCGTGCGCGCCACGCCCGCCTTCGCGTCCGCGCCGTTGATGAGCACGTCGTACACGCCCTGGGACGCGCCCTTGTCCAGCCCCATGCCGGAGGTGGAGTTCGCCTGCGGGTCGAAGTCGCACAGCAGCACGCGCCGCCCCGTCTCATGCAGCGCCGCGACGAGGTTGACGCAGGTGGTCGTCTTGCCGACGCCGCCCTTCTGATTTACGATCGCAACGGTTTTTGCCAAGCCCTCGCCGCCTCTCTATGCTGTCTGAATAATTAGTATAGCACATTATAAAAAGATTGCAACGGGAAATAAAATTTTTCGTCCCAAAGGGCGGCGCTTTCTGACACCGTTTCTTCTTTCGCCTTGCCGAAAGAAGAAACGGTTTCAGACTTCCGTAGAAGAAAGGGCGCCGACCGGCATCGTGCCGGTTGGCGTCCTTTTCTCGTCTTATCCACGCTGTTTCCCGTGAGACGATTTGACGGTGCGTCTTCGGTCCGCTGCCGCTCTTTGGGATACCAGCGCGGCGTTGCGCCTCTTCGTTTTACGGCAATGTCGAATAAGGGGTAGCAAATGCCAATTGGCACGGGCAAACAGCGTAATGTAGACGCGATAATCCGAAAGTTATAAGAAATGTTGCCGATAAGCGTCTTTCTTCTTTGGCGGGCGACACCGTTTCTTCTTTCGCAAGAGAAAGAAGAAATGGGGTCGCAAACCGT
>JAFSZQ010000107.1 GCA_017458885.1 Oscillospiraceae bacterium | reverse complement strand
TCGGCGCGGAGAACCTGTACTACGAGAAGTCCGGCGCGTTCACCGGCGAGGTCTCCGCCGATATGCTCGCCGACCTCGACGTGAAGTACGTCATCGTCGGGCACAGCGAGCGCCGCCAGTACTTCGGCGAGACCGACGCCATCGTCAACAAAAAGGTGCACGCCGCGCTGGGCGCGGGGCTGAACCCCATCATCTGCGTCGGCGAGTCGCTCGAGCAGCGCGAGATGGGCGTCACGATGGAGCTGATCGCGCTGCAGGTCAAGTCCGCGTTCGCGGGCGTCGCGCCGGAGCAGGCGCGCAAGTGCGTCGTCGCCTACGAGCCGATCTGGGCGATCGGCACCGGCAAGACCGCCACCGGCGAGCAGGCGGCGGAGGTCTGCACCTTCATCCGCGCCACGATCCGCGCGATGTACGGCGCGCGCGTCGCGCGCAGCGTCACCATCCAGTACGGCGGCAGCATGAACCCGAAAAACGCGGCGGAGCTGCTCTCCCACGAGCACATCGACGGCGGGCTGATCGGCGGCGCGTCGCTCAAGCCCGAGGAGCTGATGCAGATCGTGCGGGCGGCAAACCAGAATTGACAGAATTGATTTTCCGTGCCCACCCGCACGGAAAATCAATTTTTAAGGAGACTTCCCCATGAAAAAGGCACCCACAACACTCATCATACTCGGCGGCTTCGGCTTGCGCGAGGAGACGGCGGGCAACGCCGTCCGCGCCGCGAAGACCCCCGTGCTCGACCGCCTCGCGGCGAAGTACGCCCACACGTCGCTCGCGGCGTCGGGCGCCGACGTCGGGCTGCCCGAAGGGCGGCGGGGCAACGGCGCGACGGGGCTTTCCAACATCGAGGCGGGGCGCGTTGTGCCGCAGCCGCTCCCGCGCATCGACCGCGCCATCGCGGACGGGACGTTCTTCGAGAACCCCGCCTACACCGCCGCGATGGACGCCTGCCTCGAGCAGGGCACGGCGCTGCATCTGATGGGGCTGCTGTCCGACGGCGGGGTGCACTCGTCGCTGGAGCACCTCTACGCGCTGCTCAAGCTCGCGAGCATCCGCGGCGTCGGGCGCGTGTACCTGCACTGCTTCCTCGACGGGCGCGACGCGCCGCCGGAGAGCGGCAGGGGCTTTTTGGAGCAGACGCTCAAAACCTGCGCCGAGTTCGGCGTCGGCAGGCTTGCGACGGTCATGGGGCGCTGGTACGCCATGGACCGCGGACGGCACTGGGAGCGCGTGGAGGAGGCGTACGACGCGCTGGTCTACGGCGCGGGCGTGCAGACGGACGACCCGCTCCGCGCCGTCGCGGAGAGCTACCGCGAGGGCGTGTTCGACGAGCGCATGGAGCCCATCGTCTGCGACCGCGACGGGATGATCTCCGACAACGACAGCGTGATCTTCTTCAATTTCCGCGCCGACCGCGTGCTCCCGCTTGCGCGCGCGCTCGTCGATCCCGCGTTCGGCGGCTTCCAGCGCGAACGCTTCCCCGTGAAGCTCGTGTGCAACGCCGACTGCGGCGCGGCGCTGCCGGACGCGCTCGCGGCGTTCCCGCAGCCGCCGCCGGAAAACGGGCTCGGCGCGTTCCTCGAGAGCGTGGGGCTGACCGGCACGGGCACGGAGGACGCGGAGCAGTGCGTCAAGCGCGTGCTCTCCGGCGAATACGACGCGCTGCGGCTGTATCTCGACGGCTGCTCCGCCGCGGGGCACACCGGCGATTTTGACAAGGCGGTGGCGGCGGTGGAGGCGGCGGACGCCGCCGTGGGCGCGGTCGTGGACGCGACGCTGCAAATGGGCGGCATCGCCATCGTCACCGCGAGCCACGGCAACGTCGAGCAGATGCTGGACGCGGACGGCGGGCCGCTGACGATGGACACGACGAACCGCGTGCCGTTCCTGCTCTGCGGCGCGGGCACGGAGCTGCGCGAGGGCAGGCTCGCCGACGTCGCGCCGACGATCCTCGACGTGCTGGGCATCGCCCAGCCGGAGGAGATGACGGGCAGGACGCTCATCGTGCGGTAAAACTTTCTTTCGCTCATGTTTAAAAAATGCTTCGGCGGTACACAATACCGTCGAAGCATTTTTGCGGCTGCCGCCGCAAAAATAAGGATGCCATTTCGCTCGCCGCTTGCGCGGCAACCGCGAAATATGGCGCGCTCGCGCTTCGCGCGGGCAATCTTTCTTTTGGGAGGCAACTATGAGCGAACGCAGCAGCCGCGGCGCGCGGCATTTCTTTGACGGGACGGGGGCTTACATAGCCCTGTTCCTTGTGGTGACGGCGCTCGCCGTCGCGGGCTATTGGACGCTGATCCCCCGCGAGCGCGCGGAAAAGCCGGCCGCGGACGTGGCTCCGGCGCCCGTCGCCGCGGCGCCCGCCGCGGCGGAGCCGGAGCCGGAGATCGAACCCGAGCCCGCCGCGCCCGTGCAGAGCGCGGTGACGCTGACGCTGCCGGAGGCGGAGACCATCGACCTCACGCCGGTCGCGCCCGCGCTGGTCGTAGACCCGCTCGTGGGCGAGACGGTGGCGGCGTTTTCGATGGACGCGCTGCTCTACAGCGAGACGATGGGCGACTGGCGCACCCACGACGGCATAGACGTCGCCGCCGACGCGGGCACGCCGGTCTGCGCCGCCAGCTCCGGCACGGTGCTCGACGTGCGCGACGACGACCTGATGGGCACGACGGTCGTCATCTCCCACGACGGCGGCTACGACACGATCTACGCGAACCTCCAGTCCACGCCCACGGTGGAGATCGGCGACTACGTCACCGCGGGGCAGGTCATCGGCTCGGTGGGGAGGACCGCGATCAGCGAGAGCGCCCAGCCGCCGCACCTGCACTTCGGCGTGACGAAGGACGGAGAATACGTCGATCCGAGCGACTATCTGAAAAAATAAATTTCCCTATTGACAAAATGAAATCACGGTGCTATACTCCTTCCAAACCGATGAGGAAGAGTGAGTAAGCCACGCCTCTTTTCCCAGAGCGAGCCGCGGACGGTGGAAGCGCGGCGGAGAACGCGGGGCTGAATGGACTTCCGAGGGCAAGCGGAAAGGGTGTCAGCGACGGGGCGGCAGCGCGCCGTTCGCGCGGAGGGCAGCCGAGTATGTGCGCCGGGGCAAGGCTCCCCGTCAACAAAAGCCCGCGTATGGTCGTACGCATGAGTGGGCGCGCGAGCGCCAAGCCGGGTGGCACCGCAGGATAGCATACCGCATCCTGTCCCAGCAAAAATTGCAGGGACAGGGTGCGCTTTTTTGTACCCGTCCCAAATAACGGAAAGGAGACAAACACCATGGCGACCAACAACATCCCCTACAAGATCTACCTCGAAGAGTCGGAGATGCCGAAGTACTGGTACAACGTCCGCGCGGACATGAAGACCAAGCCCGCGCCGCTGCTGAACCCGGGGACGCATCAGCCCATGAAGCCCGAGGAGCTCGCGGGCGTGTTCTGCGACGAGCTCATCCGTCAGGAGCTGGACAACGACACCCGCGAGTACCCCATCCCGCAGGAGATTTTGGACTTCTACAAGATGTACCGCCCGTCCCCGCTCGTGCGGGCGTACTGCCTGGAGGAGAAGCTGCAAACGCCTGCGAAGATCTACTACAAGTTCG
>JAFSZQ010000106.1 GCA_017458885.1 Oscillospiraceae bacterium | reverse complement strand
CTCGCGCAGCGCGACGAAGGCGTTCTTGCCGATCTTGCGCAGACCGTCGGTCAGCCCGACGGACGTGGTGGTCTTGCCCTCGCCCGCGGGGGTCGGGGTGATGGCGGTGACGAGGATCAGCTTGCCGTCCGGCCTGTCCTTGAGGTCGGAGAGCAGCTTGTAATCGACCTTCGCCTTGTAGCTGCCGTAGGGTTCGAGGTATTTCTCGTCGATGCCCGCTTTGGCGGCGATGGCGGTGATCTTCTGCTTTTCGCACGCCTGCGCGATCTCGATGTCAGACTGGAAGCCCATGGATGTACCCTCCTGCAATAAAAATCATTGGGTCTATTGTAGCGACGCGCGTGGTTTTTGTAAATGGTTTCGTTTTTTCGTTGTCCGCCGACGGGCTTTCGTTCCAAAGGAAAAACGGGAGCGGGGTTTGTTTTTTTAAGCGGGCGCGCTACGGCGTCGGCAGCTCCTTGGCGTCGAAGCAGGTCTTGAGCTCCACCGCCGTGCGCGAGTCGCCGTAACGCTTGATCCGCGCGAGCAGCCCGTCGAGCGCGTTCGTGTCCCTGACCGCGAAGCGCAGCATCGCGTTGTAGTTGCCGATGACGTGGTGATGCGCGGTGATCTGCGGCTCGCTTTCGCAGAACGCGCAGAACGCCGCGTACTTCTCCGGCTCCGGCGCGACCATGATGAAGCCCGTCATGCCGCAGTCGAGGCGGGTGCGGTCGATCTGGATGCGGTACGAGCGGATGACGCCCTCCTCTTCCAGCTTGCGGATGCGGTCCGCGACCGCGGGCGGCGTCAAGCCGACCTCCTCCCCGATGGCGCGCAGGGTCTTGCGGCTGTCCTCCTGTAGCAGGTTCAGGATGCGATAGTCCGTCCTGTCCAAAGCGTACACCACCCTTCGCCCGCTCAAACGACGACGCCCTTTTTGACGACGGTCTTTGCGAGGTTGCTGCCCACGCGGTAGCAGATGTAGTCGAGGTCGGGCGCGTCCCAAATGACGAGGTCGCCGAGCTTCCCCGCCTCCACGGAGCCGACCTTGTCCGCAAGGTCGATGGCGGCGGCGCCGTTGAGCGTGACGGCGGTGAGCACCTCCTCGGGCGTGAGCTTATACTTGAGGCAGCCGAGGTTGATGACGAACTGCATATTGAGGCACGGGCAGGAGCCGGGGTTGAAGTCCGTCGCCATCGCGACGGGGACGCCCGCCGCGACCATCTCCCGCGCGGGGGCGAACACCGCGCCGAGGTTGAAGCTCGTCGCGGGCAGCAGGCAGGCGATCACGCCGCCGCGCGCCATGCTCGCGATGCCCTCGCTCGGGCAGACGATCAGGTGCTCCGCCGAGATCGCGCCGAGCTCGCCCGCGAGCACGCTGCCGCCGATGGCTTCGATCTCGTCCGCGTGGATCTTGGCGCGCAGACCGTGCTTGAGACCCGCCTCCAGAATACGGCGGGACTCCTCCGCCGTGAACGTGTCCGCCTCGCAGAACACGTCGCAGAACTTCGCGATGCCCTGCTCCTTGACGAGCGGGAGCATCTCCTCGCACACGAGGCGGACGTACGCCTCGCGGTCGTGCTTGTACTCGGCGGGGACAAGGTGCGCGCCCATGAACGTCGCGACGAGGTCGATGGGGTGGCGCTCGTTCAGGTCGCGGATGACGCGCAGCTCCTTGAGCTCGTGCTCGGTCGCGAGCCCGTAGCCGCTCTTCGCCTCGCAGGTGGTCGTGCCGAAGCGCAGCATTTCGTCCAGCGCCTTCGCCGCCTTGTCGGCAAGCTCCCGCTCGGTCGCGGCGCGGGTGGCGTTGGTCGTGGACTGGATGCCGCCGCCGGCGTTCTGGATGTCGAGGTAGCTCGCGCCGTGGAGCTTGAGCCCCAGCTCGTTCTGCCGCCAGCCGCCGAAGATGAGGTGCGTGTGCGCGTCCACCAGCCCGGGCGTGACGAGGTTCCCGCCCGCGTCGATCGTCTCCGCCGCGGCGGGCGCGTCGCCCGTGCCGACCTTGGCGATCACGCCGTCCTCGATGAGCACCCACGCATCGCGCGTGATCTCGATCTGTCCCTGCTCCGCGCCGCGCTTCGCCGCCGTGCCCCTGGGCGTCGCGAGCATCCCGATGTTTCGGATCAACACTGTTTTCATACGTCTTTATCCTTTCAAGGGAGAGGGCGTTCCGCCCTCTCCCTTTCGGTAGTCGTTACTTGAGGCTCTTGAGCGCGTCCTCGACGAGCTTGTCGTCGGCGAGGTACGGCATGGTGATATGATCCTGTCCGGCGTACATCTTGTTGTACTCCGCGACGGTGGTCATCGCGTTCTCGTTGCGCGCCCAGCTCCGGCGGGAGACGCCGATCATCGTATCCCACGGCATCGCCATCTTGAGGATGGTATCCACGCGCTCGGAGCCGTCGAGCACCATGCCGAAGCCGCCGTTGATCGCGCGGCCGATGCCCGTGCCGCCGCCGTTGTGCAGCGCGATGTAGCTCATGCCGCGCGCGGCGTTGCCCGCGTAGCACTGCGTCGCCATCTCCGCCATGATGTTCGAGCCGTCCTTGATGTTGGACGTCTCGCGGAACGGCGCGTCCGTTCCGCCGGTGTCGTGATGGTCGCGGCCGAGGATGACCGGCCCGATCTCGCCGTTTCTCACCATCTCGTTGAACTTGAGCGCAAGGTTCATGCGCCCCATCGCGTCCTGATACAGGATGCGGCACTGCGTGCCGACGACGAGCTTGTTCTTCTCCGCGTCGCGCACCCAGACGTAGTTGTCGTAGTCCTGATAGCGGCGGTTGTGCGCCTTGATATACTCCGCCGCCGCCATGTCGGTCTTGTGCAGGTCTTCGGGGTTGCGGCTCAGGCAGCACCAGCGGAACGGGCCGTAGCCGAAGTCGAACAGGCAGGGACCGAGGATGTCCTCGACGTAGGACGGGAAGATGAAGCCGTCGAGGTCGTTCTCGCCGTTCTTGCAGATGCTCTTCACGCCCGTGTCGTAGACGGCTTTCAGGAAGCTGTTGCCGTAGTCGAAGAAGTAGGTGCCGCGCTCGTGGAACTTGCAGATCATCTCGTAGTGGTGCTGCAGGGTCTTGTCGACGAGCTTGCGGAAGCCCTCGGGGTCCTTGTCCAGCATCTCGGTGCGCTGGGCAAAGGTCAGTCCCTGCGGGCAGTAACCGCCGTCGTAGGGAACGTGGCAGGAGGTCTGGTCGCTCATGAGGTCGACGTGGACATTCTTCTCATAGAGGTATTCCAGCAGATCGACGATGTTGCCATGATAAGCGACCGCGCAGGCCTTGCCTTCCTT
>JAFSZQ010000011.1 GCA_017458885.1 Oscillospiraceae bacterium | reverse complement strand
GAGCACCTGACGCGAGAGCTGGTACGCCTGTGACAGTGCGCCGCGCCCCTCAAAATAGTCCTTGAGCGCCTTGTAGTTGTTGTCGCTGTTGGAGATCGCCTTGTTGACGTTGAAGAGGTTGAACTTCTCCTTCGTCATGCCGAGCTCCGGCTTTTCGCTGTCCTCCAGCATGGCGAGGCACACCGCCGTCACCAGCGAGCGCGCGCCGCGCTCCCACATCTGATCCTTCTCATTCGTGATGGGGACGAGCCCGCCGACGAGGTCCTGCAAGTCCTCGTACATCTCGTCAAAGACCTTCTGCTTGGCGACGCTGATGTCGTCGCGGCAATGCTCCAAATCGGCGTATGCCGCGCCGTTCCACTCGACCCACGGCTCGCCGAACTCCGCGTACCCGTCGAGGCGGCGGAGGTCGGGATAGTCGTCCATGTCGTCGAGGTGCAATCGCATCCCGTCGCCCGCGCGGAGGCTTTGCTGATAGGCGTCCCAGATCGGCTCGAGCGGGTTCCAGCGCGAGGACGAATAGGTGTCGCGCAGGTCGAGCACCAGCACCTCGTAGCCGCGCTCCTTCAGAAAGCCGCTGTGCAGGTCGAACAGCTCGCCCTTGGGGTCGGTCATAATCATGCTGCTGCCGCAGTTGGTCGCGGCGATGCATTGGATCATGGGGTTGATAAACGTCGTCGTCTTGCCGGAGCCGGTCGCGCCGATGACCAGCGCGTGGACGCCGGGCTTCCAGTTGCCCTCCAGCTTGCCGCGCTTGTTCAGCACCGCGCGCGCGGGTACGCCGTCCACTTTGGACTGCGCCAGCGTCTCATAGGTGAAGACGGGAAAGTACTTGTCGCGCTCCTTGTCGGTCAAAAAGCGGCTGTTTTCCAGACTGCCCTCGACGCGGTCCTTCTCGCCCGCGCCTTTGCCGCTGAGCAGATTGAGCCCGCCGCGGAACATGCCGCCGAAGCCGCCGTTGATGGCGTAGATCGAGGCGAGCACCAGATTGACCACCGCGCCGAGAAACCACGTCCCGCCCTCCAGAAGCATGAGCGGACGGAAGCCGCCGCGCCGCCCCATCAGCGCAAGCCCAATGTTCTCGAAGAGGCTGCGCAGCAGCGTCCCCATCAAGCCGCAGGAGACGATGAACAGGATGATATACAGCAGCAGGGTGCTGCTTTTGAGGTTCTTGATCTTATCCAAAAGGCTGTCTGTCAGCTTCTTGAGCATGGCACGCCTCCTTTCTCAATGGTTCAGCGTCAGGGCGCTTCTTCCTCGTCCTTGAACTGTTCCTCTTCCGGCTCCTCGACCGGCGCATCGACCGATACCGTCGGCGCGGCGTCCGGCAGGGTGGGGGGCGGCGTCTGGGGCGCTTCGTATGCCGTCTCGCTGTAGTCCGTCAGCAGGACGCTGTCCTCGCGCACCGTCAGGGAAAACGCGAAGGAGACGTCCGCCGCCTCGCTGCAAACCGTGACCACGGCGTCGCCGTCCTCGACGGGGAGGAACAGGAACGTGACGCCGGTCTCTTCCTCGGCTGCAAGGATGACCTCCGCCGCATTGGCGCCGTCGTCCGACGCGCTCCATCGTCCTAATTCGGAGGCGGCGTCCTCAATGTGCAGCAGCAGCCCTCCGTCCCCGTCCGAGCAAAGGGTGAAGGGGCAGCCGCGTTCTCCGCCGCTCGCCGCCGTCTGCATGACGCGCTGCCGGTGGGACGCGACGCGCAGCGCGCCCCCGCTTGTTTCCACCGTGAGCAGGGTCTCCGCGAGCGTCTCGTCTCCGGCGCGCAGCAGAAAGCGAAGCTCCTCGCGCCCGTCGCCCAGCGGCGTCAGCGTCGCGCTCGTCGTGCCGCGTCGGGTGTCGCCGAAGGAGACCGACGTCATGCCCGACCCGTCCGCGACGCTCCACGCGGCGTCTGAGCGCGCTCCCATGTCAAGCCGCAGGGCGAGCGCGCCGTCCGTCGTTTCCTTCCATGTGTAGGGGTACGCCGCATCCTTCGCGCCCTGCCAGCCGCCGCTGCCGAGCAGCACCGCCGCCGCGGCGGTGAGCAGAAGGATGGACGCGAACGCCGCGAGCGCGAGCATCAGCGCCTTGTACCGTTTCATGTCCATCCCTCCCGTTATGCGTTATGTGTTCAGCAGCCTCCACGACTGACCGGCGCTGTTGTCGATGGTCTGGACGTTGACGTTGGTTCCGGCGACGCTCCCGCTGCCCGCCACGTTCAGCGCGACGTTTCGGTTTGCGCGCGGGATCAGGCGGCAATAGCCCTCGTCCAGATATTCGATGCGCCACTCGATCGACTTGATGAACGTCTGGCTTTTATAGTAGAGGTGCACGTCGGTCCCGGCGACCGATGAATTGGAATGGGTCGCCAGAACGTTGTTGTTCGAGTTCGCCGGACGGATGTAGTACCAGCAGCACCATTGCCCGTCCTCGTAGGTGAACTCGGCGAAGTCGAAGTACATATTCTGGTACTTCGCGCCGCTTGCTTCCTCGATCAGCGCGGTATGCTTCGCCCCGTAGTAGTTGGAGCCGTCCTTGATCTGCAGGCGCATTCCGGGCGCGCATTTGGGTTCCAACTGAAAGGGGAACTGCGCATATGCCGTGTATTCGTCCGGCGTCGTGCCGAAGCGCCAGAGCTGGGAGGCGTTCGCGTCCGCGCTCCTTTGCAGCGCGAGGGCTTCGTCCGCGCCCGACGCCGTCAGGCACAGCTCGTCGTCCGCGCGGGGAATGAGGCGGTAGTCGCCGAGCTTGAAAAAGCCGTCCACCTCCGCGCTCGCCGTCTCGGTCTTTTCCAGCCGCCAGAGCTGCGACCACGCCTGCGTGAGGTCGCGCTTGGACTGTAGAACCACGCCCTCGCCCTCGGACGGCGTGACGCCGCCGGTCTGCGTGAGCGCCATGCCGGCGGAGAGGGAGGTCACATAGTAGTAGCAGTATTTTTGCCCGTTCTGATAGCCCGCGTCGCCCAGCTCCAGCCGCCACTCCTGATGCGGCTCGATCACGGCAGAGCGGCCGGTCTCGACGACGGTATTCTCGGCAAAGCCGCGCTCGCGCACCTGCATCACAAGACCGGACGTTCCGGCGGGTTCCACGGAGGAGAAGAGCGTCCCGCTCGCAAACGGCGCGCCGTCAAACTTGCTCGCCGCGTTCGCGGGCCTTTTCCCGTCGCCCCAGACCGCCTTGGTGTTCCACGCCAGCGAGCCGTCGGGCAGGAGCGGCTTGCCGCCCTCCGAGACCCGCAGATACATGTACCACGGCACCGTCAGCGCAACCTTGCCGTCCACGGTGAACACGCCGTCGTACACCGTACAGGCGGCGTCCGGCGAGTCCACGCCGTTTGCCGCGCAATACGCCGCGAGCTGGGTCTCGAACTCCTCGCCCGAGCCGTACTGCCGGTACAGCGGCGCGGCGAGCCCCGTCTTTTCCAGATACTCACGGTAGGTGACGTACATCGGCTCGCTCTGATAGTAGCCCGCTTTGGACTTCGTCGTTATCAGCGCCTTCGTCCAGCCGGAGGAAACGGTCTCGCGCATGTAGACGTAGACGGCGGGGTCGCTCGACGTGTTGGCGCCGGAGCCGAAGCTGCCGAAGTTGTGCGTCTCGCCGCCGCTTTCGATGATCGCGCCCTCCTCGACGTACACCGTGCCGCCGCTGAGCACCGTCGTCACGTTGTCCTT
>JAFSZQ010000105.1 GCA_017458885.1 Oscillospiraceae bacterium | reverse complement strand
GAGCAAGGAGGACATCGAGAAGGCCGTCAAGGAGGCCGAGCAGTACGCCGCCGAGGACGCCAAGGCCAAGGAGAAGGTCGAGATCCGCAACGCCGGCGACCAGATGGTCTACCAGAGCGAAAAGACCCTCGGCGAGGTGGGCGACAAGCTGCCCGCCGACGAGAAGGCCAAGGTGCAGTCCGGCGTCGACAAGCTGAAGGAGGCGCTCAAGGGCGAGGACACCGACGCCATCAAGGCCGCCACCGAGGAGCTGACGCAGCTGTTCTACGCGATGAGCGAGAAGCTGTATCAGAACACGAACCCGCAGGGCGGCGCAGCCGGCGGCCCCGGGCCCGACATGGGCGGCGCGGAGCAGAACGCCGGCGGCCAGCAGTACTACGACGCCGACTTCAAGGAAGTCGACGAAGACAAGTAAGGAAAAGACACAAATAACCATAACGGGGACGGCTTGCGGAAGCCGCCCCCGCATATGGCGTTTCAGGAGTTTTTATGGCAGCGGAAAATAAACGGGATTATTACGAGGTTTTGGGCCTGCAAAAGGGCGCGGCCGAGGAAGAGATCAAAAAAGCCTATAAGAAGCTCGCGCGCAAGTATCACCCGGACCTGAACCCCGGCGACAAGAGCGCCGAGGAGAAGTTCAAGGAGTTGGGCGAGGCGTACGAGGTGCTCTCCGACCCCGAGAAGAAGGCGCGCTACGACCAGTTCGGCTTCGCCGGCGTCGACCCGAGCTACGGCGCGGGCGCGGGCGGCGGCTACGGCGGCGGGATGGACTTCGACTTCGGCGACCTCGGCGATCTCTTCGGCAGCTTTTTCGGCGGCGGCTTCGGCGGCTCGCGGCGCGCGGACCCCAACGCGCCCACGCGCGGCGAGAGCCTGCGCACGAGCGTGACCATCGACTTCGAGGAGGCGTGCTTCGGCTGCGAGAAGGAGGTCATCATCGAGCGCGTGGAGCAGTGCGGCGAGTGCCGCGGCAGCGGCTGCGAGAAGGGCACGACCGCCGAGGTCTGCCCCGACTGCGGCGGGCGCGGCGTGGTGCAGCGCCGCCAGCAGACGCCGCTTGGCTTCATGTCCACCCAAAGCGCGTGCCCGCGCTGCGGCGGGCGCGGCAGGATCATCCACAAGCCCTGCAAGGTCTGCGGCGGGCGCGGGCTGGTGCGCCGGCGCAAGACGCTCAAGGTCTCGATCCCCGCGGGCATCGACAACGGGCAAACCATTTCGCTGCGCGGACAGGGCAACGCGGGCAGGAACAACGGTCCCGCGGGCGACCTGCTGATCGTCGTCGCGGTGCGTCCGCACGAGGTCTTCCGCCGCGAGGGCACGAGCATCCTCTGCGAGGCGCCGATCACGTTCGCGCAGGCGACCCTCGGCGCGGAGTTGGAGATCCCGACCATCGACGGCAAGGTGAAGTACAGCATCCCCGAGGGCACGCAGTCCGGCACGACGTTCCGGCTCAAGGGCAAGGGCGTCCCGGGCATGGGCGGCCGCGGGCGCGGCGACCAGTACGTCACGGTCTACATCGAGACGCCGCGCAACCTCACGAAGGAGCAGAAGGCGGCGCTCAAGACGTTCAGCGAGCTGCTGGGCGAAAAGAATTACGAGGAGAACAAGAGCTTTTTTGGGAAGTTCAAAAAGTAGGGACGGTTCCCGAAACCGCTCTTTATGCTGAAAGAGAAAGGACTTGATGCGATGCGACGCAAAGACACGCGGGGCTACGCGGGCTACCGCGGGCGCAAGACGGTCAAGCGGGGCTGGTGGATCGCCGCGCTGGTGGTGATCATCCTTGCGGCGGCGGCGTTCCTGTTCGCGCAGCGGTATCGGGTCTATCGGTCGGACGGCTCCTCGCGCTACGAGCTGCCGTGGTTCCACCGCGCCGAGGCGCGGAGCGAGACCGCGGCGGACGAAGGGCTGGAGATCGTCATCGAGCGCCGCATGGCGACGGGAGGTTGACGCGATGCGCTTGATCTCATGGAACGTCAACGGGCTGCGCGCGTGTCTGGGCAAGGGCTTCCTCGACTTCGTCGACGCCGTCGGCGCGGACGTCGTCTGCCTGCAGGAGACGAAGGTGCAGGCGGGGCAGGTCGCGCTGGAGCTGCCGGACTATCGGCAGTACTGGAACTACGCCGACAAGAAGGGCTACTCCGGCACGGCGGTGTTCACAAAGACCGAGCCGCTGTCCGTGACTTACGATTTCGGCGAGGACGTCCATCGCCACGAGGGGCGCGTCATCACCGCCGAGTACCCCGATTTTTACCTCGTGTGCTGCTACACGCCCAACTCGCAGGACGGCTTGCGCCGCCTCGACTACCGGATGCGGTGGGAGGACGATTTACGCGCGTACCTCTGCGCGCTCGACGGCGTGAAGCCCGTCGTCTATTGCGGCGATCTGAACGTCGCGCACGAGGAGATCGACCTCAAGAACCCCAAGACCAACCACGAAAACCCCGGCTTCACCGACGCCGAGCGCGGCAAGCTGACGGAGCTGCTCGGCTGCGGCTTTCTCGACACGTTCCGCGCCCTGCACCCCGACGCGCGGGACGCCTACTCGTGGTGGAGCTACCGCGCGGCGTCGCGCGAGCGGAACGTGGGCTGGCGCATCGACTACTTCCTCGCGTCGGAGCGTCTGCGCGAGCGCATTGTGACGGCGAGCATCCTGCCCGAGGTCACGGGCAGCGACCACTGTCCGGTGATGCTGGAGCTAATATAAGGGGCGATTTTCTTGAAACCGTTTCTCTTTTGGCGCCCCAAAAGAGAAATGGTTTCAAACTTCCGTAGAGAAAAACGCTTTTGGGCGACGTTTCTGATGACTTTTGGGTTATCGCGCCTACGCTACGCGGGTTTGCCCATGCCAGTCAGCAGTTGCTACCCCTTATTCGACTACCATGCGCTGGTATCCCAAAGAGCGGCAGCGGACCGAAGACGCACCGTCAGATCGTCTCACGGGAAACAGCGTTGCATAGACACGAAAAGGACGCCAACCGGCACGATGCCGGTCGGCGCCCTTTCTTCTACGGAAGTCTGAAACCATTTCTTCTT
>JAFSZQ010000104.1 GCA_017458885.1 Oscillospiraceae bacterium | reverse complement strand
GCGGCGATAACGGCAAGTTCCGCCCGAACCGCAACCCGGAGGACGACTCCAACGCCGCGAACCCGCTCGCCGACCTTCAGTACATGGTCATCGGCGGCGGCAACGACGGCTTCACCGCGAAGCAGTGGGCGATCTGCGACCCCGCGCTCATGCGCGAGATGGTCAAGCTGGTCTATATCACGCGCCCGACCGTCATGCAGACCGCGCTTGACAACCCGCTCAAGGACCTGTATACGGGCTACGTCGACTTCGGCTGCGGCTGGGGCGACGGCAGACAGATCATTTTCTCGAACCCTGCGTAAGGAGCGCATACTTTTTTGCCCGGCGGGTAACTTTTTAGGCTACCCGCCGGGCGCGGGAAGGAGGATTTTCAATGACCCTTGGAGAAGCCAAGCGCAGGGTGCTGATGCTGCTCGACGAGTATTCCACGGGCGGCGAGCTCACCGCCGACGCCGACATCGACGCGAAGATGAACGACTTTTTCGACGCCGCGCAGCGCGACGTCGCCGCGTGGCAGCCCATCGTGCGCCGCGCCTCCGTCACGCTCGACGGCACGGGCAGCCTCGCGCTGCCGTCCGACGCCTCGCGCGTCCTGCGCGTTTGCAGGGACGGCGCGCGCACGTCCGCGTACGAGGTCGTGGACGGCAAGCTGCTCTCGAACGCCGGCGACACGTCCGCGCTGACGCTGGATTACATCGCCGCGCCGGAGGCGATCACGCCGGAGACGGCGGACGACTACGCCTTCGAGGTAAGCGCGGAGGCGGCGAACTGCCTGCCGTTCTTCGTGGCGGCGCAGCAGCTCGTCGCGGATCTCGTGGTGGACTACGGCGCGTTCTACAACCTCTATCTCCAGATGCGCGCGGCGCTGCCGCGCTCGACGATGAGCGGCGGCGCGGTCGGGCAGCGTTTGTACGGGAGGTAGGCGTATGGCAAGGAGACGCGGCGTGACGATCCGCACGAAAAAATACGACCGGTTCCGCGGCGTGGATTTCTCCACCGACCCCGCGCTCGTGGACGACACGCGCTCCCCGTGGGCGCCGAACATGGTCGCGGACATGGGCGGGATGCCCGAGAAGCGCCCGGGCTGGCGCACGGTGGAGACCCTTTCGGGGCGCGTCAACGGGCTTTACGACGCGGTGTTCGACGGCACGGCGCACCGCCTCGTCCACGCGGGGAGCAGGCTCTACCGCTGGTACGGCGACGGTGAGACGGCGCCCGTGCAGCTCGCGGCGGGCTTGCCGGACGAGCGCAGCATGGCGGTCTATATGGGCGGGAAGCTCTGGATCTTCACCGGCGGCGGGCTGTACCGCTACGACGGGACGCTCTGCCGGAACGCCGCCGACGGCGCTTACGCGCCGCTGACGGTCATCGCGCGCACGCCCGCGGGCGGCGGCGTGAGCTACGAGGCGGTCAACCTGCTGACGGGCAGGCGGCGCGTCGGCTTCCTCGCCGACGGGACGAGCAGGACGTACGTCCTGCCCGACGCCGACCTCGACAGCGTGGACGCCGTCGAGGCAAACGGCGCCGCCGCGACGGGCTGGACGGCCGACCTCGCGGCGGGAACGGTGACGTTTTCGAGCGCGCCGTCCGCGCCCGCCGCGGGCGCGGCGGACAACGTGACCGTCACCTACACCAAGACCGCCGCGGGCGATTCGGACCGCATCGCCAAGTGCCGCGCCGCCGTCGTCTGGGGCGTCGGCGCGGCGAGCGACCGCATCGTGGCGACGGGCAACCCCGACTACCCGAACATGGACTTCATCTGCGGCTACGCCGACGGGACGTACTGGCCCGACACGAATTACGCCGTCATCGGCACGGACGAGACGGCGATCCTTGGCTACCGGCGCCTCGGCGAGTACCTAGCCGTCGTCAAGGAGGACAACGGGCAGGATTCCACGGTGTTCCTGCGCTCCGGCGCGCTGGACGCGGACGGCGAGGCGGCGTTCCCCGTCAAGCCCTGTCTCTCCGGCGCGGGCGCGGTGACGCGCTTCGGCTTCGGCAACATCGGCGACGAGCAGCTCATTCTGACCGGCAGCGGCGTGTACGCGCTGACGACCAACAGCCTCACCGCCGAGCGCATCGCGCAGAACCGGAGCTGGCGCGTCGATCCGAAGCTGACCGCGGAGGAGCTGTCCGACGCCGTCTCGTGCAGCTATGACGGGATGTACCTCGTCTTCGTCGGCGGGCGCGTCTACGGGCTCGACGGACGGCAGCCGCGCGCCTACGCCTCGCGCAGCGACACGAGCTTCGTCTACGAGTGCTTCTACTGGGAGAACGTCCCCGCCCGCTGCGTGCTGCGGCGCATCGGCGGCGGGACGGAGGAGCTGTGGTTCGGCACGGACGACGGGCGCGTGTGCCGCTTCAACACCGACGTCGAGGGGATGCGCCGCTACAGCGACGACGGCGCGGCGATCGAGGCGGTCTGGGCGACGCGCGCGGACGACGACGGCGACCCGATGATCCGCAAGACGCTGCTCAAAAAGGGCAACGCCGTGACCATCAAGCCCTACACACGCTCGAGCGCGAAGGTGCTCTTTCGCACCGACCGCGACGCGGTGGCGTGGCAGGCGGCGGAGGGGGAGATGGACATCTTCGACTGGGAGGACATCGACTTCGCCCGCTTCGCGTTCCACGCCAACGACGGGCCCTCGGAGATCCCGTTCGGGCGCAGGGTCAAGAACTACAAGCGATTGCAGATACTCGTAAAGAACGACGCGGTGAACGAGGGCTTTGGCGTGTACGCCATCGTCAAGCACTTCGCGGCGGGGAATTTTGCAAAGAAATGAGGGACGACTATGAGTTTATCAGACTATAAGCTGACCGACGCCGCCGTCGCGCAAAAGGGCGTCGCCGCCGCGCCGGACAAGCTGACCGGCACCGCGGCGCAGAACAAGGCGGTGTTCGACCGCCTCGTGCGCGAGACGGTCAAGGAGCTGTTCAACGGGCTGATCGACGTGCTCGCATCCGAGGACGGCGCGGCGGAGATCGGCACAACGGCGATCGCCGGCGTCGCGGGCGGCGACGTGCAGACGGTGCTCGGCAGCCTCAAGACGCTGCTCGATACCAAGAGCGCCGGCGCGGACATGACCGCCGCGCTCGCGCTCAAAAGCGACAAGGCGACCACCGACCTGCACCTCAAGAGCGTCGGCTTCAACGCGCAGACGGGCGTGTTCACGTTCACGCGCGAGGACGGCTCCTTCGTCACCGTCGACACGGTGCTCGAGAAGGTCGCGACCAACTGGCAGTACGACGCGCTCACGCAGAGCCTCGTCCTCACGCTCGCGGACGGCGCGACGCAGACCGTCCCGCTCTCCGCGTTCATCACGGAGACGGAGTTCGCGGACAGCGGTCAGATCGCGTTCTCGGTCAGCGACCACACCGTCACGGCGACGGTCAAGGCGGGCGCGATCACGGACACGATGCTCTCCTCGGCGCTCGTCAGCCAGCTTCAGGGCTACGTCTCGGACGCGGCGGACAGCGCGGCAGACGCGCTGCAATACAAGACCGCGGCGGAGGGCTTTAAGAACACCGCGAGCCAGAAGGCGTCGGACGCCGCGGCGAGCGCGACGGCGGCGGCGGGCAGCGAGAGCAGCGCCTCCGCGTCCGCGACCGACGCCTCCGGCAGCGCGACCGACGCCTCCGGCAG
>JAFSZQ010000103.1 GCA_017458885.1 Oscillospiraceae bacterium | reverse complement strand
GGCGGCGGCGCTCTCCGCCGCCGCATAACCGCCGCCGGAGAGCGCCGCGCGCAGCGCGACGATGCCCATTTCGATCTCGCCGTCGAGCCGGAGCGCCGCCTCGGCGTCCCGCGCGGCGCTCCGCGCGTACTCGAGCTGCTCGAGCTGCACGCGCAGCGCCGCCGCCCGCCGCTCCGCCTCCAGCGCCTCGGCGCTCTGGTACACGGTGGCGACGCGCTTGCCGTTCCCGACGCGCTCGCCCTCCGCGCGCGTCAGCTCGACGAGCGGCTCGGCGCAGTCGATGACCTCCTCGTCGCGCACGACGCAGCCCGAGAGCGTCAGCACGCGCTCGGCGCGGTAAGCGTAGACCGACGTGGCGGTCTCGGGCGCGGTGAAGTAGTTCCACGCCTGCACGCCGAAGTAAGCGGATACCGCCAGCGCCAAAAACGCCAGGATGAGTTTTGTGGTCAGGGAGCCGGTTTTCATGGTCGCGCCTTTCGTGTCGCGGGACGCTTACGCCTCCTCCTCGCCGGCGCCGCGCAGGTCGATGCTCTGCGCCGGCGCGATGGTCGAGATCGCGTGCTTGTAGAGGAGCTGCTGCTTGCCGTCGGAGTCGAGCAGCACGACGAACGGGTCGAAGCCGCGCACCGTGCCGCGCATCTGGAAGCCGTTGACAAGGAACACGGTCAGCGGCACGTTCTGCCGGCGGGCAAGGGTGAGGAAAGCGTCCTGCAGGTTGGTGTTCTTTTTCATGTACGTTCATCCTTTCTGTATCGGGCTTGTCCGCCCGTCTTTACAGTCAGGATACGCCATATTGCGAGAGGATTTCCGTCGAAAATGAGAGAGCCGCTTGGAAATCCCGCGTTTTTTTCCAGAGGTGCCAGTGGACGTCCGGGTCGCGCCGCAGCCAGGTGAGCTGGCGCTTGGCGTATTGCCGCGAGCGGAGCTTGATCTCCGCGACGGCGTCCTCGCGCGAGGCGCTGCCGTCGAGGTACGCGAGGCTCTCCTTGTAGCCGATCGCCTGCAGCGCCGTCGCGTCGCGCGGCACGCCCGCGTCGAGCAGCGCGCGCACCTCGTCGAAGAGGCCTTGCGCGACCATGTCGTCCACGCGGCGGTCGATCAGCGCGCGCATATCGTCGCGCTCCTCGAACGCCAGCCCCAGCTTCACCGCGCCGTAGCGCGGCGGCATGGCTCGCGTCGCGCGGTCGTGCTCGGTCTGCGTCCTGCCGGTCTCGTAGAAGACCTCGAGCGCGCGGACGATGCGCTTGCGGTCGTTCGGCGCGAGCTTTTTCGCGCGCTCGGGATCGACGCGGCGCAGCTCGTCGAGCAGCGCGTCCGCGCCCTCGGACGCGAGCCGCGCCTCGAGCCGCGCGCGCGTCTCGCCGCCGGACTGCCCCGCGGCGAAGCCGTGTCCCGCGAGCAGCGCGTCGAGATAAAGCCCCGTCCCGCCGACGACAATGGGCTGTTTTCCGCGCGTAAAAATATCGTCCACGCAGCGGGCGGCGTCGGCGGCGTAGCGCGCGGCGGAGTAGGCTTGCGCGGGATCGACGACGCCGACCATGTGGTGCGCCACGCCGTCCGTCTCCGCCGCCGTCGGCGCGGCGGTGCCGATGGTCATGCCGCGGTAGAGCTGCATCGAGTCGCAGGAGACGACCTCGCCGTCATACCGCTTGGCGAGCAGCACGCCGAGCGTCGTTTTGCCGCAGGCGGTGGGGCCCACGACGCAGATAAGGGGGTTGGTGTTCCTCATACGATTCTTTTGAACATCTTTTCCAGCTCCCGCTGCGTGAGCTTGACCTTGACGGGGCGGCCGTGGGGGCAGTACTCGATCTCGCCGCTTTGCACTTTGTCCACCAGCACGCGCAGCTCGCGCTCGTCGCTCTTCCAGCCGCCCTTGATCGCCGCCTTGCACGCGAGCGTCGAGAGCAGCGCGTCCCGCGCGTCCGCGGGGTCGACATTCCGCTCCGCCGCCAGCTTGCCCGCGAGCTCCTCGAGCGTCGCGACCGCCTCGGTCTCGTCAACGTCGGCGGGGATCGCGCGGACGAGCACGGTGTTTTCGCCGAACTCCTCGCACGCGAAGCCGAACTCGCGCAGGAGCGCGAACCGCTCCGTCGCCGCCGCGTACTCGGCGGCGGAGAGCCGCGCGACCAGCGGCGTGAGCAGCGTCTGCGACATGATGGGCGCGCTGTGCGCCTTGAGACGGTCGAAGTTCACGCGCTCGTGCGCGGCGTGCTTGTCGATGAGCCAGACGGTCTTCTCCGCGTCCTCGCAGACGATGTAGGTGTCCAGTACCTCGCCCGCGATGCGCCACGGCGCGGCGGGCGCGGGCTGGATGACCGTCTGCTCCGGCTCGGGCGGCGGCGGGACGGACACGGGCGCGGCGGGCTTTGGCGGCTGCGCCGCCGTCGCGGGCGTTTGCCGCGCGTAGTCCGACACGCGCGCCCTGCCG
>JAFSZQ010000102.1 GCA_017458885.1 Oscillospiraceae bacterium | reverse complement strand
CACGCCTCCGGCAGCGGCGCGCCCCGCGCGAGCGCGTCCGCCGCGCGCGCGAAAAAGGCGTCCGCCGCCGCGCCGCGCTTCCGGCGCAGCAGCGTCGGGAACGGCGTGAGCAGCAGGCGGATCTCCGCCTCCATCTCCACGAACTCCGCCGCGAGCGCGCGGCGCGTGTCCTGCGCGGCGCGCGCGTCGGAGAGCAGCGTCCGCCGCGTCAGCAGCCCCGCGCAGAGGATCAGTCCCGCGCCGAGCCAGCGGAGCATGGCACGTCCTCCACCGCGTAGGCGCGCGTGCCGCCGTCGTTCCCGATGACGACCGCGCGCTCGAACACGCCCGCCGCGAGCAGCTCCCGCCAGAGGGGCTTGCGCGCAAGCTCCGCGACGCCGAGCGCGTGGATGGTCGCGAGCAGCCCCACGCCGCAGTTTGCCGCCGCGCACATCGCCGCCACGTCCTCCCGCGACGCGATCTCGTCCACGGCGATGACCTGCGGCGACATCGCGCGCAGCACCATCGGGATGCCCAGCGCCTTCGGACAGCCGTCGAGCACGTCCGTGTGGTTCCCCAGCTCCGTCTGCGGCACGCCCTGACAGCTCACCGCGAGCTCGCTCCGCTCGTCGATGACGGCGACGCGCAGCGCGCGATGCGTCCCGCTCCCGAGCGAGAGGCAGCGGATGAGGTCGCGCAGCAGCGTCGTTTTCCCGCCGCCGGGCGGGGAGAGGATCAGCGTGCTTCGAAACCGCCCCGCACCGTCGAACAATCGCGGCGCGAGCGCCGCGCCCAGCCCCACGCGCTCGCGCACGATGCGGATCGCGAGGCTCGAAAAGTCCTTCACGCCGCACACCGCGCCGTCGCGCAGCACCGCCGTGCCGCACACGCCGATCCGAAACCCGCCGCGCACGGGCAAAAAACCCTGCCGCAGCGCCTCGGCGGAGGCGTAGCGCGAATACTCCGTCACGCCCGCGACCACGCGCTCGAGATCGTCCGCCGTCACCGGCGCGTCGTCCGCAACGGACAGCTCGCCCTCGGGCGTGAGCACCGTCAGCGGCGTCCGCACGCGCAGACGCAGCTCCTCCGCGCGCTCCTTGCGCGCGTCGGGCAGCTCCATCGCCAGCCGCCGCAGCCGCGGCGGCAGCAGCTCCGCCGCCTGTTCAAAGCGCCGGACGCGGTCTTGCTCCATCCCGCTCGCCTCCTTCGTGATGCTCCACTCTATGCGCCGGCGGACGAGCTTATGCGCGCGGGTTTTTGTCGGAAATGGGTGTTGTGGGTTTCTGAAAATGGTGGTATAATAAGAAGGATGCTAGAATTGTGAGGGAATCGCCATGTTTTTCTTCTTTCCCGTCCTCCCGCTGCTACCCGTTCTGATCTACCTCGCGGCGGCGCTGCTGCCCGCGTGGTTCCTGCTGCGCTACGTCTACCGGCACGACACCGTCGAAAAGGAGCCGCCCGGGCTGCTGGCGTCGCTCGTGGTCGCGGGCTGTCTCTCGGCGCTCTGCGCGGGGCTGCTGGAGGGCGTCGCGGAGTATTTCCTGCGCTTCGCCGTCGATCCCGAAAGCCCCGCCTACGCCGTGCTGCTGGCGTTCCTCGTCGTCGCCGTCGCGGAGGAGGGGATGAAGCTCTTCTTCCTCAAGCGCCGCTCGTGGAACCACCCCGCGTTCAACTACCGCTTCGACGGCGTGGTGTACGCGGTGTTCGTCTCGCTCGGCTTCGCCGCGCTGGAAAACGTGCAGTACGTCGTCAACTACGGGCTGTCCGTGGCGCTGCCGCGGGCGCTGCTCGCGATCCCGGGGCACCTGTCGTTCTCGATCTTCATGGGCGTCTACTACGGGCGCGCGCGGCGGCTGGAAAACCTCGGCGACCACGCGGGCGCGCGGCGCAGCCTCTTCACCGGCTGGCTCGCCGCCGTGCTCCTGCACGGGTTCTACGACGCCTGCGCCATGCTCGGCACGAGCGCGTCGTCGGTCGTGTTCCTCGTCTTCGTCGTCGTGATGTTCTCCATCGCGTTCCGCGTGCTCAAGCGCGAAGCCGCCTCCGACGAGCCCATCGTCCCGACGGACGCCCCGTTTGACGGCGTCCTGTGAACGGCGAGGCGGCGCGGGCGCGGCTCGCGCTGATCGGCTCCATGTGCATCTGGGGCACGATCGGGCTGGCGCGGCGCTTTCTGCCGGTGCCGTCCGGCTTCCTGTCGATGACGCGCGGCGTCCTCGGCGCGGCGTTTTTGCTGCTGCTCCTGCGGGCGCGCGGCGAAACGCTCTCGCGCGACGCCATCCGCGCGAACGGGCGGCTGCTCGCCGTCTCCGGCGCGCTGATCGGCTGCAACTGGATCCTGCTCTTTGAGGCGTACCGCTTCACCACCGTCGCCATCGCGGAGCTGTGCTACTACATGGCGCCGGTCTTCATCCTCCTCGCCGCGCCGTTTTTGCTGCGCGAGCGCCTGACGCTGCGGCGGCTGCTCTGCGTGGCGGCGGCGCTGATCGGCATTGCGCTCGTGTCGGGGCTGCCCGCCGGCGGCGCGGACTGGCGCGGCATTTTGCTGGGGCTCTCCGCCGCGGCGCTCTATGCCGCCATCGTCCTGCTCAACAAGCGCATCCGCGGCGTCGGCGCGTACGAGCGCACCGTCGTGCAGCTCGGCGTCGCGGGCATGGTGCTGATCCCCTACGTCCTGCTGACGGAGGACGTCTCCGCCGCCGTCTTCACGCCGACGGTCGTCGCGCTGCTGCTCGTCGTGGGCTTCGTCCACACGGGCGTCGCCTACGCGCTCTACTTCGGCTCGATGGACGCGCTCCCCGCGCACACGCTCGCGCTGCTGGGGTATCTCGACCCCGTGCTCGCGGTGCTGTTCTCGGCGCTGCTCCTGCGCGAGCCGATGACGCCGCTTCAGGCGCTCGGCGCGGCGCTGATCCTCTGCGCCGCCGTAACCGCGGAGCTGCCGGAGAAGGCGGACGATACTTAAAAAAAAGAACGCCGAAAGGCGTTCTTTTTTCTTCACGATATTTTTTTGCTGAACCGCTCCAGCAGCAGCGCGAGCTGCGCGCGGCTGATGGTCTGCGGCGGGTACCAGACGCACTCGACCTCGGTGATCAGTCCGTTTTTCCACGCCCAGTCCATCGCGCTGCGCCCGTAGCCGGAGACCTTCGCCGCGTAGGGGTAATCCGCCAGCGACCCGTCCGTCTCCGGCTCGCCCGCCAGACGGTACAGCCCGACGATCGCCTGCTCGCAGGTCATATACTTGCCGACCCCGAACACGTTCTCCTCCGCGGGCATCAGCAGCCCCTCGTTCACGACCCAGCCGATGGCGTCCTGATACCACTGCCCGTCCGCGACGTCCTCGAACGTGACGCGCGTCTCCGGCGGATCGCCGCCCGCGAAGCGGTAAATCGCCAGCGCGAACGATTCGCGCAGCATCCCGTATTCGGGGCGGAACAGCGAATCTCCGGCGCTGCCGTTCATCAGCCCCGCGGAGACGACGAAGTTGACCGCGTCGGCGTACCAACTGTCGATGGCGACGTCGGTGAACGTGTAGGTGGTCTGCGTCCCGTCCGCGCCGGTCACGGTGACGTCCACGCCGCCGCGCTCCGTGTTCTCCGTCATAACGCCCAGCTCGACGCCCGCTCCCGCGCGGAGGATGGAACGCTGCTGCACCTCCTCCGACAGGACGGCGCTCTGCTCCATCGCCTCGACGGCGAGGCGCTCCGCCTCCTCCGCCTCGTAGCGGACGCGCTTGTGGATCAGGATGACCGCCAGCACGGCGAGCGCGAGCGCCGCGAGGCGGAGGATCTGTTTCTTCATGGCAGGATCAACAACTCCTTGGGCGCGCGATGGATGTCCTCGCAGCCGCCCTCTTTGATCACGATGACGTCCTCGATGCGGACGCCGAAGCGCCCCGGGATGTAGACGCCCGGCTCCGCCGAGACGACCGCGCCCGCGGGCAGCGGCTCGCTCCACGACGCGCTCGCGCGGGGCGCTTCGTGGATCTCGACGCCGACGCCATGTCCGAAGGCGTGGGTGAAGTATTCGCCGTAGCCCGCGTCCGCGATGACCTTCGCCGCCGCGTTGTGGACGGCGCTGCCGGAGACGCCCGCCCTCGCCGCGGCGATGCCGGCGCGCTGGGCGTCGAGCACGGTGCGGTAGACCCGCTCCATCTCCTCGCTCGCGTGCCCGACGGCGACGGTGCGCGTCATGTCGGAGCAGTAGCCGCGGTAGACGCAGCCGAAGTCCATCGTGACGAACTCGCCCGCCGCAATGGGCTTGTCCGTCGGCACGGCGTGGGGCCTGCTGCCGTTCGCGCCGGAGGCGACGATGGGGTCGAAGGACGTGTCCTCCGCGCCATAGCGGAGCATGAGGTACGTCAGCTTCGCGGCGAGCTCCTTCTCCGTGACGCCCACGCGAATGTCGTTATAGATCTCCGCGAGCGCGCGCTCCGCGATGCGCTGCGCGCCCACGAGCGCCTCCAGCTCCTCCGCGTCCTTGACCGCGCGGAGCGCCGTGAGCAGCGCGGTCGCGGGGCGGAACTCGGCGCGTATCCTGCTCCGGTAACGCTCCAGCTCCGCGACGGTCATATACTCGTCCTCAAAGCCGACGGTCCTGACGCCGTGGCGCTCGATCGCGCCGTTGAGCAGCGCGGCGTAGCCGCGCTCCGGCGTCGCCAGCTCCACCGCCGCGTCCGCGACCTGCTCCGCCGCCGCCTCGATGTAGCGCGCGTCCGTCCAGTAGTACGCCCGCTCCCGCGTTACGAACGCGACGCCGTCGGTTCCGGGCGTGCGGAAGCCGGAGGCGTAGAGGCGGTTCGCCGCGTGCGTGAGCAGCATCGCATCGACGCCGCAGGCGTCCAGCCTGTCCCGTATCGCCGCAAAGTGGTTCATGGCGTCACGCCTCCTCCGTGTAGTCTACTTTCGTCTTGCGATATAAGATGCGCTGGCTCGAATAGATCCCGCTGTAGCCGGAGAGCACGAAGCTGATCGCGCAGGTCAGCGCGAAGTACGGCATCCCGACGCCGCCGAACAGCTCCAGCGCGAGGAAGGTCGAGGCGAGCGGGCAGTTGACCGCGCCGCAGAACACCGCGACCAGCCCGACCGCCGCCGCGAAGGGCGCGGGCACGCCGAGCAGCGGCCCCGCCACGCAGCCGAACGTCGCGCCGACGAAGAACGAGGGCACGACCTCGCCGCCCTTGTAGCCCGCGGCGAGCGAGAGCGCCGTGAAGAGCAGCTTGAGCGCGAACGCCGCGTCCGCCGCCTCGCCCTGCTCGACCGCGCGGGCGATGACCGGCATCCCCGCGCCGTTGTAGTCCGTCGTGCCGAGCAGCAGCGTCAGCGCGACGACCGCCGCGCCGCCCGCGGCAACGCGCAAAAACGGGTCTGGCAGGAGCTTGCCGAGGCGCTTCTCCGCGAAGTGGATGCACTCGCAGAACGCGATGGACAGCAGCGCGCCGAGCACCGCGAGCAGCGCGACGCGCAGCAGCATCCCCGCCTCAAGGCGCGGCGCGGCGAGCGCGAACGCCGTCGGCGCGACGCCGAACCAGACGGAGACGCCGCAGGCGATCAGCGCCGCGACGAGGCAGGGATAGAGCTGGGCGTAGTACACGCGCCCGACCGTCGTGATCTCCAGCGCAAAGACCGCCGCCGCGAGCGGCGTGCCGAACAGCGCGGAGAAGAACGCCGCCATGCCGATGGTCGTCATCGTGCGCCGGTTGCTGTCGTCCATGCGGAGCAGCCGCCCCGTCTGGAAGCCGATGGCGCCGCCCATCTGGAGCGCCGCGCCCTCGCGCCCGACGCTGCCGCCGCCGAGGTGGGTCAGGAGCGTGGCGAAGAAGATCGCGGGCAGCAGCGCGAGCGACACGCCGCGCCCGAAGCGGATCTCGTCGAGGACGTCGTTCGTATTCAGCCCCTCGGCGCGCAGCGCCTTGTAGAGCGCGACGATCAAAAGCCCGAGCAGCGGGAGCGTGTAGAGCAGCCAGCCGTGCGCGGCGCGCAGCTCCGTCACGCGCTCCACGCCGACGTGGAACACCGTGCCGACCAGCCCGCACAGCAGCCCCGTCGCCGCCGCGGCGACCGTCCAGCTCAACATCGCGCGCAGATAGTCGAGCCACGCCGTCGCGGGCTGTTTGAACCTGTGCTCCACTTCCTCATCTCCCCGTAAAAAGCTAACTTGGTCATTTTATCCTGTTTTTCTCGGTTTGTCCAGAAAAATTCAAGGCGTCCCGCCCTCTCGGGCGGAACGCCTCGTCCCGTTCCGTCGGCTCACGCGGAAAAGCGGAGCTTTTTGCGCATCCCGTCGTCGTACAGCAGCCCGCTGACGCGGCGGACGTTCTCGAGAATGTCGTAGGACATACCCGCGTCCAGCCAGTCGAGCGTCATGCCGACGAACACGCACTTGAAAAAGCGGATCAACTGCTCGCAGTCCTCCCTGCTGACCGCGCCCTCCGCCAGCGCCTCCACATAGCGGCGCATGATCGCGTCCCACATACGATCCAGACTGCCGCAGAAGCGCGTCTGGTTCGCGTTGCGGTAGATGTAGAGCAGCCCCACGCGGTGCTTCACCGCGTAGTCCGCCAGCGGCTTGAAGCAGTCCACATACGACTCCCCGACCGACGGCAGGCGGAACAGATCCAGCCAACGCTCCTCGATCGCCTCGACCAGATAGGAAAGGTCGGGGAAATAGTAGTAGAACGTGTTGCGGCTCGCCCCGCATCTCTTAACGATGTCGTTGACCGTGATCCGCCTCGTGGGGTTCTCGTCCAAAAGCTGGATGTACGCATCCAAAATCATTCCTTTTCGGCCTACCATTTTTTGTCACCTCGTTATTGTATTATCATGTTATTGCTTTACTTTGATGCCATGATTATACAATAACATAGTAGAGCTTTGCAATTCGCCGAATAAACAAAACATCATCACAAATTTGTACAAATCAGACAAATTTGTGATGATGTCTTCTAAAAATGATGGATTTGTATGGTTTTAGGGCGTCGCACCGCCGCCCGCGCGGTCGAGCCATTCCACGGCGGCGAGCGCCGCCACCGCGCCGTCCGCCGTCGCGGTGGTGAGCTGGCGCACCGCCTTTTTCCGGCAGTCGCCCGCGACGAACACGCCCGCCGTGGGCGTCAGGCAGTCCTCCCCCGCGTCGGCGCAGCCCGCGGCGTCGAGCCGCAGCAGCGGCGCGAACGCGGCGAGCTCCGGCTCCGTGCCGACGGCGACGAACAGCCCCTCGACCGCGAGCGTCCGCGTCCCGCCTTCCTGCTCGACGGTCACGCCCGTCAGCTCGCCCGCGCCGAGCAGCTCCGTCACGCGGGCGTTCAGGACAAACTCCACGTTCATCCGCGCGCGCAGCGCGTCGGCGAGCGCCTGCTCGCCGCGGAAGCTGTCGCGGCGGTGGACGAGATAGACCCTGGCGCAGGTCTCGCTGAGCAGCAGCGCGTCCTGCAGGGCGCTGCTGCCGCCGCCGACGACCGCGACCGCGCGATCCTTGTAAAACGCGCCGTCGCACACCGCGCAGTAGCTCACGCCGCTGCCGGTCAGCTCCGCCTCGCGCGCAAGCCCCAGCATACGCGGCTTCGCGCCGGCGGCGAGGATCAGCGCGCGCCCCTCGAACGCCGCGCCGGAGGCGCAGACGACGGTCTTGACGCCGCCGTCCACGCGGACGGCGGACGCCTCCTCCAGCTCGACCTCCGCGCCCTGCTCCATCGCCTGCGCGAGCATCGCGTCCGCCAGCTCCGCGCCGGAGATCGAGGCGAAGCCCGGGTAATTCTCCACGCGCGGCGACTGGGCGATCTGCCCACCGAAGGCGTCCTTTTCGAGCACGAGCACAGACTTCCCCGCGCGCCGCGCGTAGACGGCGGCGGTCAATCCGGCGGGGCCCCCGCCGATGATGATGACGTCGTACATCTCACGCGCTCGCGCTCACATACTGCTTGATCGCGCCCGCGCCGGCGATCTTCTCGAACGCCTCGCCGTCCACGAGCACCAGCGTCGGCGCCTGCTTAACGCCGTACTGCCGCGCGAGGTCGGCGTGCTCGTCCGCGAGCAGCGTCTCGTAGGCAAATCCCGCGCGGTCGAGGTACTGGCGGGCGAGCTTGCAGTTCGGGCAGGTCTGCGTCGTGAACAGCAGGGCGCGCTTCGCCGCGACCGGCGCGGACGCCGCCTCGACGGGCGTCTCCGCGCGCGGCCCCTCGTGCGTCAGGTTCGAGCGCGCGAGGACGTACTCCAGACGCTCGCGATACTCCTGCGTCTTGCCCGCGTTCCAGTTCTGCACGGGGCGGTAGTAGCCGGTGATGCGGCTGTAGACCTCGGCGTTCTTGCCGCAGACGGGGCAGACGAACTGCTCGCCGGTGAGATAGCCGTGATCCTTGCAGACCGAGTAGGTCGGGGACAGGGTATAGTACGGCAGGCGGTAGTTCTCCGCGATCTTGCGCACGAGGTTCGCCGCCGCCTCCCAGCCGGGCAGCTTCTCGCCGAGGAAGGCGTGGAACACCGTGCCGGAGGTGTAGCGCGTCTGCAGCTCGTCCTGCACGTCGAGCGCGGAGAAGATGTCCTCCGTGTAGCCCACGGGCAGATGCGAGCTGTTGGTGTAGTACGGCGCGCCGCCCGGCTCCGCGGCGGTGATGATGTCGGGGAAGTCCTCCACGTCGTGCTTGGCGAGGCGGTAGGACGTGGACTCGGCGGGCGTCGCCTCGAGGTTGTAGAGATCGCCGTACTGCTCCTGATAGTCGCTCAAACGCTCGCGCATATGGTCGAGCACCTGCTTGGCGAAGGTCTGGCACTTCTCGTTCGTCATGTCGGCGCGGATCCACTTGGCGTTCAGCCCCGCCTCGTTCATGCCGACGAGACCGATGGTGGAGAAGTGGTTGTCGAACGTGCCGAGGTAGCGTCTCGTGTAGGGGTACAGCCCCGCCTCGAGCAGCTTGGTGACGACCGTGCGCTTGACCTTGAGCGAGCGCGCGGAGATGTCCATGATGTGATCAAGGCGCTTGTAGAAGTCCGCCTCGTCCTTGGCGAGGTACGCGATGCGCGGCATATTGACCGTCACGACGCCGATGCTGCCCGTGCTCTCGCCGGAGCCGAAGAAGCCGCCGGTCTTCTTGCGCAGCTCGCGCAGGTCGAGGCGCAGGCGGCAGCACATACTGCGCACATCGCTCGGCTCCATGTCGGAGTTGATGTAGTTGGAGAAATACGGCGTGCCGTACTTCGCGGTCATCTCGAAGAGGAGCTTGTTGTTCTCGGTCGGCGTCCAGTCAAAGTCCTTCGTGATGGAGTAGGTCGGGATGGGGTACTGGAACCCGCGGCCGTTGGCGTCGCCCTCGATCATGATCTCGATGAACGCCTTGTTGACCATGTCCATCT
>JAFSZQ010000101.1 GCA_017458885.1 Oscillospiraceae bacterium | reverse complement strand
TAGCCGGACTTGCGCGCGTCCTCGAAAATCTTGGCGTACTCGCCCTTGCGCCCGCGGATGACGGGCGCCATGATCTGCACGCGCGTGCCCTCGGGCAGCGCGAGGAGCTGGTCGATGATCTGGTCGATGGACTGCTGCCGGATCTCCTTGCCGCAGTTCGGGCAGTGCGGCGTGCCGACCCGCGCCCACAGCAGACGCAGGTAGTCGTAAATCTCGGTCACGGTGCCGACCGTCGAGCGCGGGTTCTGCGACGTGGTCTTCTGGTCGATGGAGATGGCGGGGGAGAGCCCGTCGATGTAGTCCACGTCGGGCTTTTCCTTCTGACCCAAAAACATCCGCGCGTAGGACGACAGGCTCTCAACGTAGCGCCGCTGCCCCTCGGCGTAGATGGTGTCGAACGCGAGCGAGGACTTGCCGCTGCCGGATAAGCCCGTCACGACGGTCAGCGAGTCGCGGGGGATCTCCACGTCGATGTTTTTGAGGTTGTTTTCCCGCGCGCCTTTGACGTAAATCTTGCTGTTCATGTGTGCAAATCCCTCATTCTGCAATAATATCCGCAACTGTCGCTCCGATGAGCGCCAGCAGCGCCGCGGGCGCAAGCTCCGCCTGCGCGCCGATCTTGCCCGCGCTGACGAACACCGTCTCGCAGGCTTCCACCGCGCTGTGGAACACCGTCGGAAACTGCTTCTTCATCCCAACCGGCGAGCAGCCGCCGCGCACATAGCCCGTCAGCGGAAGCAGCTCCTTCACCGCGATCAGCTCAACGGATTTCTCGCCGACCGCCCTTGCCGCCTTCTTCAAATCGAGGCTCTCCGCCACGGGGATGCAGAACACATAGAGCGCCTTGCCCGCGCCGCGCGCGACGAGCGTCTTATACACGCGCTCGGGCGGCTGCCCCAGCGTCTGCGCGATGTGCAGGCCGTATTCGCGGTCGCCCAGCGGGCTTTCGCTCTCGGCGTAAGCGTGCGCCGTGTAGGGGATGTTTTTCTGCTCCAATATGCGCATCACGTTGGTCTTTTCTTCCTTATGCTTCGCCACGGGTATCCTCCTTCGCCAGCAGCGCCGCCCCGCCGAGCACGCACACGACGCCCAGCAGCACCCACGCGCTCAGCCGCTCGTGGAACAGCGCCACGCCGAGCAGCGCCGCGACCACCGGCTCCACGTTCGCAAGGATCGCCGCCTTGCCGCCCTCGACGCCCTCGAGCCCCTTGGTGTAGAACAGGTACGGCAGCACCGTCGCCACCAGCACCAGCCCGACCGCGCCGCCGCCGCCCCGCGCCGTCGCGAGCGCGGGCGCGAGCGCGCCCCAGTCGAGGAACAGCAGCGACCCCAGCCCCGCGAACACGAACGTCCAGTAGATCATCGTATAGGCGTCGTACCGCGCCAGCCCATAGTGCGCGAAGATGGTGTAGGTCGCGTAGCAGAACGCGGACGCGACGCCCAGCAGCAGCCCGCGCGGCGTGCCCGTCAGCGCGCCGCCCACGACGCCGCTGACCAGCGCGCAGCCGAGCAGCGAGAGCAGCAGCGCCGCGCCCTTGCGCCGCGTGATGGGCGTTTTCCACAGCAGCGCGCTCATCACGACCACCATCGACGGCGCGAGGTAGAGCAAGATCGCCGCGACCGCGAGCGAGCACTCCATCTGGCAGTTGAAGTACGCCCACGAGAGCGTCAGGATGCTCAAAAGCCCGCTGGCGGCAAAGATCGGCAAGTCGCGCGGTTTCACGTGAAACACGTCGCGCCGAAACAGCGCGAATACCAGCGTCAGCAGCAGAAGGCTGAAGAAATTGCGCACGAACACGCGGTTCGCCATGTCCACGCCCGCCGAGGCGAGCAGGCGGTTGAACACGCCGATGAAGCCCCAGCACGTCGCGCCGAGGAGCACATAGGCGTAAGAAACGTACTTTTTCATGGATTCTCTTTTCTCAATTCGATGATGCGGTCGCGCAGGATGGCGGCGTACTCGAACTCGAGCATCCGGCTCGCCTCCTGCATCTCCTTTTCGAGCTTGCGTATCTGCTCGTCGCGCTCGCGCTCCGAGAGCTTGCGCTTGCCGCGGCGGCGGGCGCTCTCCTCCTCTTTCTTGCTGATTTCCAGCACCTCGCGGATGTCTTTTCGTATCGTCTTCGGCGTGATGCCGTGCGCCTTGTTGTAGGCGTCCTGTATCGCGCGGCGGCGCTCCGTCTCGTCGATGGCGTGCTTCATCGACGGCGTCACCGCGTCGGCGTAGAGCACCACCAGCCCGTCCGCGTTGCGCGCCGCGCGCCCGATGGTCTGGATGAGCGAGGTCTCCGAGCGCAAAAAGCCCTCCTTGTCCGCGTCGAGGATGGCGACCATCGAGACCTCCGGCAGATCCAGCCCCTCGCGCAGCAGGTTGATGCCCACCAGCACGTCGAATTCGCCGAGGCGCAGGTCGCGGATGAGCTCCATGCGCTCGATGGTCTCCACGTCCGCGTGCATATAGCGCACCTTCACGCCCACGCCCTTCAAATACTCCGTCAGATCCTCCGCCATCTTCTTCGTCAGCGTCGTGACCAGCACGCGCTCGTCGCGTTCGGCGCGCTCGTTGATCTCCGCGAGCAGGTCGTCGATCTGACCCTCCACGGGGCGCACTTCCACGCGCGGGTCGAGCAGCCCCGTGGGGCGGATGACCTGCTCCACGATCTGCCCCGCGCGGTCGCGCTCGTAGTCCCCGGGCGTCGCGGAGACGTAGACGCGCTGGTGGACGCGCTGCTCGAACTCCTCGAACTTCAGCGGGCGGTTGTCGAACGCGCAGGGCAGGCGGAAGCCGTATTCCACAAGGCTCTGCTTTCGCGCGCGGTCGCCGTTGTACATCGCGTGGACTTGCGGCAGCGTGACGTGGCTTTCGTCCACGAACAGCAGGAAGTCGTCGGGAAAGTAGTCCAGCAGCGTCATCGGCGGCGAGCCGACGGGGCGGTTGCCGATGACGCGGGAGTAGTTCTCGATGCCCGTGCAGTAGCCGAGCTCGCGCAGCATCTCGATGTCGTAGCGTGTGCGCTGGTGGATGCGCTGCTCCTCGACCGCCTTGCCGAGCTCGTGGAAGTACCGCTCGCGCTCGGCGAGCTCGACCTCGATCTCGCCGATGGCGCGCTCCATCATGTCGCGCGTCACGACGTAGTGCGACGCGGGGTAGATGACCGTGTGCGACAATCCGCGCGTTACCTGCCCCGTCGTGGGCTGGAACTCGGAGATGCGGTCGATCTCGTCGCCGAAGAATTCCACGCGCACCGCGCGGTCGCGCCAGTAGGCGGGATAGATTTCAACCGTGTCCCCGCGCACGCGGAAGCGGTTGCGCTCGAACGCCACGTCGTTGCGCTCGTAGCGGTCTTCGATCAGCCGCCGCAGCAGCTCGTCGCGGGCGATGACCTGACCGGGGCGCAGCGAGATCATCAGCTTTGCGAAGTCGTCCGGCTCGCCGAGCCCGTAGATGCAGCTCACCGACGCGACCACGATCACGTCCCGCCGCTCCAGCAGCGCGCAGGTCGCGGAGAGGCGCAGGCGGTCGATCTCGTCGTTGGTCGAGGCGTCCTTGGCGATGTAGGTGTCGGTGTGGGGGATATACGCCTCGGGCTGGTAATAATCATAGTAGGAGACGAAGTACTCCACCGCGTTTTCGGGGAAGAACTCCTTGAACTCGGCGCAGAGCTGCGCGGCGAGCGTCTTGTTGTGCGCGAGCACGAGCGTGGGGCGGTTGATCTTCTCGATGACGCCCGCCATCGTGAACGTCTTGCCCGAGCCGGTCACGCCGAGCAGCACCTGCTCGTCCAGCCCCATGTTGATGCCCGCGACCAGCTTCTCAATGGCGTCCGGCTGGTCGCCCGTGGGGGCGAAGGGGGCGTGCAGCTTAAAATCCATAAATAGCCTCGCAGAGTTTGCCGCCCGCAGGCGGCAAATGAATTTGATCGTTTTTTCTGACGACACGCGCGTCAGAAAAAACACTTTGCGCGGAGCGCCCGTGCGCGCTTGCGCGTGCGGGAAGCGCAGCGAATCCTTTTCGTTGAAAGTGATGAAATCACTTTCAACGAGGAGGAAGAAGCCCATTCTCCTTGAGCGACACGAAATCGTCGTCCGCGACGATGATGTGATCCAGCAGCTCCACGCCCACCTTGCGCAGCGCGTCCCACGCCAGCAGCGTCGTCTGGTTGTCGTCCTGCGACGGCAGCGCCACGCCGCTTGGGTGGTTGTGGGCGAGGATGACCGCGCTCGCGTTGCAGCGGAACGCAAGCTCCACAATGCGCCGCAGGTTCAGCGTCACCGTGTCCACGCTGCCCTCCGCCACAGCGTCGCAGCGCAGCAGCTTGCCCTTCGCGTCGAGGCACGCCTCGTACAGCCGCTCCTCGCGCAGCCCGAAGAACAGGTCGGTGAAGAAATCGCCCGCCGCCCGCGTGCCGTTCAGGATGACCGGCGTCCTCGCCGCCGTCATGCGCGCGCGGCGGACGAGCGGCAGCAGGAGCGCGAGCAGCGTCGCGGCGTTCTCGCCCACGCCCTCGACCTTCTCCAGCTCGCCGAGCGGCGCGGAAAACACGCCGTCGAGCGAGCCGAACCGCTCCAGCAGACGGTGCGCGACGGGGTTCGTGTCCGCGCGCGGCACGGCGTAGTAGAGCAGCAGCTCCAGCGCCTCGTGGTCGGCGAAGGCGTCCAGCCCGTGCTCGCGGAACTGCGCCTTCTTGCGCGCGCGATGCCCGTCGTGTACCGCCATGCGCTCCGCCTCCTCCGCGTGAAAAATCCGTAAACGTCATTATACCATTTTTCAAACAGTCGTTCAAGTTGTTTTCGCAAGAAATTTTCAACCGCAAAAAAGTCTTTACAAATCGGGAAACAATGGGTATAATTTGCAAGTCATTCGCAAATTCGAGAGGAGGGGACGCGGATGAAACGGTTTTGGGCGCTGCTGCTCTGCGCCCTTCTGCTCGCGGGCTGCGCCGCGCCCACGGAGCCGCCGGAGGACGGCAGGCTCCAAATCGTCACGACGCTGTTCCCGTACTACGACTTCGCCCGCGCGATCGCGGGCGGCGCCGCCGACGTGACGCTGCTGCTCGCGCCCGGGCGCGAGGCGCACAGCTTCGAGCCCACGCCGCTCGACGCGGTCCGCATCGCGAGGGCGGACGTGTTCGTCTACAACGGCGGCGAGAGCGAGGCGTGGGTCGAGGAGATGCTCGGCGCGGCGGGGGAGAACGTCCGCGTCACGCTTCGGATGATGGACTTTGTGGACGCGCTGGACGAGGAATTCGTCGAGGGGATGCAGGGCGCGGACGAGGAGGACGAGGACAGCGACGAGATCGAGTACGACGAGCATATCTGGACGTCCCCGCGAAACGCCGCGATCCTCTGCGAGACGCTCTGCGGCGCGCTCTGCGCCGCCGACGGCGCGAACGCCGAGGCATACCGCGCGAACTGCGCGGCTTACGTCGCGGAGCTGGATGCGCTCGACGCGCGGCTGCGCGATCTGCGTGCGGACGCGAAACGCGACCTGCTCGTGTTCGCCGACCGGATGCCGCTGCTGTACTTCTGCGAGGCATACGACCTGCGCTACCGCGCGGCGTTCCACGGCTGCTCGACCGACACGGAGCCGAGCCTCGCGACGCTCAAGTACCTCATCGACAAGGTGGCGGAGGAGGGCGTCCCCGTGGTGTACACGGTCGACCTCGACAGCCGGAGGATCGCGGAAGTGGTGGCGGAAGCCGACGGCGTGGGGATCGAGACGCTGTACTCGCTGCAAACCGTGTCCCGCGCGGACTTTGAGGCGGGGGAGACGTATGTAACGCTGATGGAGCGCAATTTGACGGCGCTGGAGAGAGGATTGGCATAATGGAACGACAGATATTGCTCGCGTGCCATGACGTGAGCCTCGGCTACGAACACAGGCCGCTGCTCGAACACCTCGACTTCGCGGTGCGCGAGGGCGACTACGTCGCCGTGCTCGGCGAGAACGGCAGCGGCAAATCGACGCTCTTGAAGAGCCTGCTCGGGCTGACGCCGCCGCTCGCGGGGCGCATCGACCGCGCGGCGCAGCGGGCGGGGCGGCTCGGCTATCTCCCGCAGCAGACACCCGCGCAGCGCGATTTCCCAGCCACGGTGGAGGAGGTCGTGCTGTCCGGGTTTTTGAACCGGAGCGGTCTCCATTTGACCTATTCGAGCGCGGAGAAGTCCGCCGCGCTGATGCACATGGGCAAGCTTGGCATTCTGGAGCTGCGGCAGCGGTGCTACCGCGAGCTGTCCGGCGGGCAGCAGCAGCGCGTGCTGCTCTGCCGCGCGCTGTGCGCCGCGAGCGGGCTGCTGATCCTCGACGAGCCGGCGACGGGGCTCGATCCCGCCGCGTCGCAGGATTTGTACAAAACGCTCCGCTACCTGCACGACAGGGAGGGCATGGCGATCCTGATGGTCACGCACGACCTGGACGCCGCGCTCCGCGAGGCGAAGACCATCCTGCACATCGGGCAGAACCGCTGGTTCTGCGGCACGGTGGAGGAGTATCTGAAGGACGAAAGCGGGAGGAGGTTTGGGAGGAAATGAGCCTGCTGCTCTCCATGCTCGCCTATCCGTTCATCGTGCGGGCGTTCGTCGTCGGCGCGCTGGTGTCGCTGTGCGCGGCGCTGCTCGGCGTGCCGCTGGTGCTCAAACGGTATTCGATGATCGGCGACGGGCTTTCCCACGTCAGCTTCGGCGCGCTCGCGGTGGCGCTCGCGTGCGGCTTCGCGCCGCTGTGGTTCTCGATCCCCGTCGTGATGCTCGCGGCGTTCTTCCTGCTCCGGCTCGCCGAAAGCAGCCGCGTCAGCGCGGATGCCGCCATCGCGGTGCTCTCCGCCTCGGCGCTCGCCGTCGGCGTCGTCGTCACCTCGCTCACGACGGGCATGACGACCGACGTGGACAGCTACCTGTTCGGCAGCATCCTCGCGATGTCGCGCTCCGACGTCGTGTTGAGCGTCACGCTCGCGGTCTTCGTGCTCTCGCTGTTCGCCGCGTTCTACCACCGGCTCTTCGCCGTCACGTTCGACGAGAGCTTTGCCCGCGCGACGGGCGTGAAGGTCGGGACGTACAAGACGCTGCTCTCGCTGCTCACGGCGCTGACGGTCGTGCTTGGGATGCGCATGATGGGCGCGATGCTCATCTCGTCGCTCGTCATCTTCCCCGCGCTCTCCGCGATGCGCGTGTTCCGGCGCTTCCGCTCTGTCGTTGTGTTCGCGGGCGCGCTCGCGGTCGCGTGCTTCTGCGCGGGGCTGGCGGGCTCGTACCTGCTCTCCACGCCCGTCGGCGCAACGGTGGTGCTCTGCGACCTCGCGGCGTTCCTCGTCTGCGCGGCGGTCGGGCGGAGATAAATATTGTGTAAAAAACGCCGCGTTCCCCTTGTGAAACACGCGAGGGGAACTTATAATGTGGGAGCAATCCAAAGCAGGAGAGGAAGCCAATGCTCAAACCCGTATTGTTGTTTTTGCTCGGGCTCGTGTGCCTCGTTCGCGGCGGCGACTGGTTCGTGGACGGCGCGGTGGGCGTCGCGCGGCGGTTCCGCCTGCCGGAGCTGCTCATCGGCGCGACCGTCGTCTCCATCGGCACGACGCTGCCCGAGGTCATGGTCTCCGTGACCTCGGCGTTGCGCGGACACGGCGAGATCGCCTACGGCAACGCCGTCGGCTCCGTCATCTGCAACACGGCGCTCATCGCGGCGCTGACCGTCGCCGTGCGCCCAGGCCGGATCGACCGCGACGCGCTCAAGACGCCGGCGGCGTTCTTCTTCGCGGCGGCGGCGTTCTACGCGCTCGTCGCGTACACGAGCGGCTATTTCAGCCGCTGCGTCGGCGTCGCGCTGCTGGCGATGTTCGCCGCGTATATGGCCGTCACCGTGCGGCAGATGCGGGCAAAGCCCGACGCGGCGCCGGACGCCGCGCGGGAGACGCCGCTGCGTCGGGAGCTGCTGGGGCTCGTCGCGGGCGCGGCGCTGATCGCGCTCGGCGCGGACCTGCTGGTGGACAACGGCACCTTGCTCGCGCGCGCGCTCGGCGTGCCGGAGAGCGTCATCGCGCTGACGTTCGTCGCGCTCGGCACGTCGCTGCCGGAGCTGGCGACGGCGGTCACGTCGCTCGTCAAGGGGCACGGCGCGCTGTCGCTGGGCAACGTCGTGGGCGCGAACCTGTTCAATCTGGTGCTGGTCTCGGGCGCGTCGGTGGCGCTCGCGCCGTTTGCGATCCCGCAGAGCGCGGTCATCGCGGGGCGCAACGCCTCGCTCGTGCTGGATATCCCCGTGATGTTCGCGGTGATGCTGCTGCTGACCGTCCCCGCGCTGATGCGCGGAAAACTCGCGCGCTGGCAGGGCGCGGCGCTGCTGTGCATCTACGCGGCGTTCTGCGCGGCGCAGTTTCTGATGTGAATCATAAGAAAGCGGCTTCAGTTTCTTCTTCACTTTTTGACAAATTCCTTTGATTTATTAAGAAACGCGGAAGAAAGTGAAGAAAGCTTTAAAAGAAAAAGTTAAGTTTGTTGACTTTTGTGTTTACAAACTTAACTTTTGTGTTATACTGGGGCAAAGGAGTTGAGAAGCATATGGTGGAAAAAGAGCTGCGGGAGCTGATCGAGCAGATCGCGGCGCGGAAGTGCGAGGGGCAGACCGTGGAGGTCAAGGCGGCGCACGTCGGCTGTCCCGAGAAGCTGTACGACACCATTTCCGCGTTTTCCAATCAGAACAGCGGCGGCACCATCGTGTTTGGCTTGGATGAGGCGCAGGGCTTTGCCAAGGTCGGCGTCTACGACGCGCAAGACCTGCAAAAGAAGGTCGTGGCGTACTGCGAGCAGATGACGCCGGTCGTGCGCCCCGTTTTCACCACGACGGAGGAGGACGGTCTGGCGTTCGTCTCGGCGGAGCTGCCGCCGGTGGACGTGACGGAGCGCCCCTGCTTCAAAACGGCAAAGGGACGGCTGCAAAGCTCGTACATCCGCGTGGGAGACGCGGACGTGCGGATGACCGAGTACGAGGTCTACAGCTACGAGGCGTTTCGCAAAAAGTATCGCGACGATATTCGCCCCGTGGAGGGGTTGACCGTCGCCACGCTGGAGCAGGGCAGGCTGGAGCAGTATCTCCTGCGCCGGAGGCAGGAGCGCGCCAACCTTGCGACGCTGCCGGTGGAACAGCTCTACGAGCTGACCGGCGTCACGCGGGGCGGGGCGCTCACGCTGGCGGCGGTGCTGCTGTTCGGGGTCTATCCGCAGGCGTATTTTCCGCAGTTGAGCGTCATCGCGACGGCGGTGCCCTCCACGGAGATGGGAACGCTGGACGCGCAGGGGAACCGGTTTACCGACAGCAAGCGCATCGAGGGCACGCTTCCCGATATGTTGGAGGGCGCGCTTGCTTTTGTCAGAAACAATATGAAGGTGGCGACGAAGCTCGACCCGACGACCGGCGCGCGGATCGACGTGCCGCAGTACCCGATGGACGCCGTGCGCGAAGCGGTCTTGAACGCGCTCGTGCACCGCGATTACAGCATCCACACCGAGGGGATGCCGATCCAGTTGATCCTCTATTCCGACCGCCTTGAGGTGCGGAATCCCGGCGGACTGTACGGACGTCTGACCATCGACGAGCTGGGCAACGCGCAGCCGGACACGCGCAACCCCGTTCTGGTCACGGCGATGGAGGCGATGGGCGAGACGGAGAACCGCTATTCGGGCATCCCGCGCATCCGCCGCGCGATGGCGGAGCTGTCCCTGCCGGAGCCGGTGTTCGCCGACACCAGAGGAGAGTTTTCGGTCTGCCTGTACAATAAGACCGCCGAGCGGAGCGCGATGAAACGCGACGGCGCGGCGGTCAGGCCGCTCGACGAAAAGGGACTGCTGACGTTTTGCAAAACACCGCGCAGCCGCGCGGAGATCGTTGCATATCTCGCCATTTCGTCGGCGCAGTACGCCCTGCGCCGTTACCTCGACCCGCTGATCGACGCGGGAGCCATCCGGCTCTTGCTGCCGGAGAAGCCGCACAGCCCCAAGCAGCGGTATGAGACCGTGATGGATTGACAAAAAAAGACCGGCTCGTTCGAGCCGGTCTTTTTTTTGCGGTAGTTCAGCACTTCTCAAACACGGTGGCAACGCCCTGGCCGCCGCCGATGCACAGCGTCGCGAGGCCCTTCTTCGCCTCGGGGCGCTTTTGCATCTCGTGCAGCAGCGTCACGATGATGCGCGCGCCGCTCGCGCCGACGGGGTGGCCGATGGAGATCGCGCCGCCGTTGACGTTGACCTTCTCCATGTCGAAGCCCAGCTCGCGCGCGACCGCGATGCTCTGCGCCGCGAACGCCTCGTTCGCCTCGATGAGGTCCATGTCCTTGACCTCGCAGCCCGCCTTCTTCATCGCCTGACGGGTCGCGACGACGGGGCCGACGCCCATGATCTTCGGATCGACGCCGCCCTGACCCCAGCCGATCAGCTTCGCCATCGGCTTGAGGTTGTACTTCTTCACCGCCTCGCCGCTGGCGAGGACGATCGCCGCCGCGCCGTCGTTGATGCCGCTGGCGTTGCCGGCGGTGACGCGCTGCTGGCCCTTGTCGTCGCTGTTCTGGAAGCCGTGCGGCTCAAACGTGTGCTCGACGGCGGGGGCGGGGGACTCGGGGCCGACGGGGAACGCGCCCTTGAGCCCCGCGAGCTTGTCGAGCGGGGAGAGACGCGGGAACTCGTCGACCTTGAACTCGACGGTCTCCTTCTTGACCTTGACGGGAACGGGCACGATCTCGTCGTTGAAGCGGCCGCTCTCGATCGCCTTCGCCGCCTTGGACTGGGACGAGAACGCGAACTCGTCCTGCTCCTTGCGGGAGATGCCCCACACGTCGTTGATGTTCTCGGCGGTGGTGCCCATGTGGTAGTTGTTGAACGC
>JAFSZQ010000010.1 GCA_017458885.1 Oscillospiraceae bacterium | reverse complement strand
TTCAGCCCGTCGATGGTCGAGACGCCGGTCTGGATGAACTCGTTTGGGTAGTCGCGCGCGGCGGGGTTCATCGGCAAGCCGTTGATGTCGCGGTATTCCTCGGGCAATATCTCGGGGCCGCCGTCGATGGGACGTCCCATGCCGTTGAACACGCGCCCGAGCATATCGCCCGACACGCCGAGCTGGAGCGGATGCCCGAGGAAGCGCACCTTTGCGTCGGCAAGGTTGATGCCCGCGGCGGACTCAAAGAGCTGCACCACGGCGGTATCGCCGTTGACCTCCAGCACCTTGCCGCGGCGGATGGAGCCGTCGCGCAGCTCGATCTCCACCAGCTCGTCGTAGGTCACGCCCTCGACCATGCGCACCATCATCAGGGGGCTGACGATCTCCTCCACGGTCTTGTATTCACGGATCATTCGTCCTCACCTCCCTCGGCGGCAACGTCTTCGATCTCCCGCGCCATATCGAGGCGGATGCGGTCGTAGGCGTCCGCGTACTCGTCCGCCGGCACGCTCTTGGCGCGCCCGATCGCCTCGCGCGCGGGAATGTCGAACAGCTTCGCCGTGTCCGCGCCCTTGGCGATGGCGTCGCGGCAGCGGCGGTCGTAGTCCAGGATGACGTCGAGCAGCCTGCTCTGGCGGTCGTAGCTCGAATAGCCGTCCACGTCGGTGAAGGCGTTCTGCTGCAAATAGTCCTCGCGGATCATGCGCGCGACCTCGATCGTGAGCTGGTCGTTCGGCGAAAGCGCGTCCTTGCCGACGAGCTGGACGATCTCGTTGAGGCTCGCTTCGCTCTGGAGAATCGCCATCGCCTGCGTCCTGTTGCGCAGAAAGCTCTCGCCCAGATTCTCGTCGAACCACGGCCTCAGCGCGTCGAGGTAGAGCGAGTAGGAGTTGAGCCAGTTGATCGCGGGGAAATGGCGGCGGTAGGCAAGCTGCGCGTCGAGCGCCCAGAACACCTTGACGATGCGCATCGTCGCCTGGGACACCGGCTCGGAGAGGTCTCCGCCCGGGGGCGAGACCGCGCCGACGGCGGTCAGGCTCCCGCGCCGCGCGTCCGAGCCGATGCACTGCACGCTGCCCGCGCGCTCGTAGAACTGCGCGAGGCGCGAGGCGAGGTACGCGGGATAGCCCTCCTCGCCCGGCATCTCCTCCAAACGCCCCGACATCTCGCGCAGGGCTTCCGCCCAGCGGGAGGTGGAGTCCGCGATGACCGCCACGTCGTAGCCCATGTCGCGGAAGTACTCCGCGATGGTGATGCCGGTGTAGACCGACGCCTCACGCGCCGCGACGGGCATATCCGAGGTGTTCGCGATCAGCACCGTGCGCTTCATCAGGCTCTCGCCCGTGCGGGGATCCTTCAGCTCGGGGAACTCGCGCAGCACGTCGGTCATCTCGTTGCCGCGCTCGCCGCAGCCGATGTAGACCACGATGTCCACGTCCGACCACTTGGCGAGCTGGTGCTGCACGACCGTCTTGCCGCTGCCGAACGGGCCAGGCACCGCCGCGGTGCCGCCCTTGGCGATGGGGAACAGCGTGTCGATGATGCGCTGCCCCGACTGGAGCGGGCGCGCGGGCGGGAATTTTTTCGCGTACGGGCGTCCGACGCGGACTGGCCACTTTTGCAGCATTTGGAGCGGCGTCTCCTTGCCGTCGTCGGTCTTGAGCGTGCCAAACCGCTCCGTGACGGTGAAGCTGCCGCTGCGGATGTCGGTGATCGTGCCGCTGACGTTCGGCGGCACCATGATCTTGTGGAGCACGACGCTCGTCTCCGGCACGGTACCGAGCACGTCGCCGCCCGAGACCCTGTCGCCGACCTTGGCGGTGGCGGTGAACGCCCACTTCTTCTCGTGATCGACGGCGGGCACCTCGACGCCGCGCGTGATGTTCGCGCCGACCTTCTCGACGATCTTCTCCAGCGGGCGCTGGATGCCGTCGTAAATGCCCTCGATCATGCCCGGGGCGAGCTCCACGCTCATCGGCGCGCCGGTGGTCTCGACCGCCGCGCCGGGGCCGAGCCCCGAGGTCTCCTCATAGACCTGAATGGAGGCGGCGTCGCCCTTCATGGTCAGTATCTCGCCGATCAGCCGCTGCGGGCCGACGCGCACGACGTCGGACATATTCGCGTCCGTCAGCCCCGTCGCGACCACCAGCGGACCGGAGACTTTTACGATCTTGCCTGCCAAAAGAAAATCCCCTCTTTCCTATAAAATGTCCGTGCCCACGGCGCGTTCGATCGCGCGCCGGATGCTGTCCCGCCCGATGCCGAGCGGGCCCTCGCGCCCGGGGATCAGGATGATCGCGGGGCGCGGCGCGTCCTTGTACCGCTCCAGCACGTCGGGCATCGCGCGCGCCAGCGTCTCCGTCAGGTAGATCACCGCGCAGTCCTCGTGCGCGAGACGGCGGATCTCCGCGCGCGCGTCCTCCGCCGTGACGGCGGGGCAGACCTCCAGCCCCAGCGCGCGGAAGCCCATCACGGAGTTCCAGTCGCCCACGACGGCGATCTTATACGTCATTGCCATATCGTTCTCCTCATACGCGCAGCCTTGCGCGCAGGTCGTCCGCCGGAACGCCCGCGGCGCGCCCCATCAGCACGACGCGGAGGTTCGCGTACTCCGTCTCCCGCGCCGCGAGATAAGCGAGCACGGGCTCCTCCCCGAACGCCACGAGCCGCGCGCGCGCCAGATACGCCGCGAGCGCGCCGTCCGCCGGCGCGTCGCCGGAGAGCAGCGCGTCGGGCGCGGCGTTGCCGCCCTCGATCAGCGCGCCGCGCACAAAATCGTCGGTCTTGCCCATCCGCCGCGCGCGCGTCAGGATGCTCCGGTTCACTTCGTCGATCCGCAGGCGGACGTGGCCGGCGAGGAACGCGCTGCCCGTCCGCTCCGCCGTTTCGAGCAGGTCGCGGAAGCACCGTTTGTCCACCGCGACGTCCATCAACTGCGCATCGCGCGTGGTATGAAGCACCTCGCGCCCCTCGGCAAGCGCGGCGGCAAGGCAGTCGGGCAGCTCGCCGCCGTCGCGCAGCGCCGCAGAGGGCACGCGCCCCAGCTCCGTGAGCAGCGCGTCGGGGCTGACGCCCATCGCCTCCGCCTTGAGCAGCGTCTTGAGGTTGTGATAGTCGTACGGGATGCGGAACACGTCGAGCAGGGCGGCGTCCGGTATCACGCCGCCGAGCGCCTCGAAGGTCTTTTCGCGCGCTTCGGAGAGCGCGGCGTCGATGGTCTCGGGACGCCGCGGCTCCACCGCGCCGTAGCCGAACGACTGCAGGAGCTTCGCCGCCTCGTCGCCGCTTTTGGCGGCGAGAAGCTGCTCGTACCGCTCCGCCGTCAGCAGCTCTGCCTCCAGCGCGCGGACGTATGCCGACGCCGCCAGATAATCGACGTCTTTGCCGTTTGTTTTCGTCAAGACGTTCCCTCCTTTACGGGAACAGTATCTTCGCGACCGCGCCCGCCGTCTCCGTCCGCTGCAAGCGCAGCAGCGTCTCGAACGCGCAGTTCACCTCCACGTTCTTGTCGCGCAGGATAAAGCCGCCGCGGATCGGCGCGCTCTCCTCCGAGAGCGTCAGCGCCTTGCCGCCCTCCGCGTTGGCGCGCGCGACCGCCTTCGCGCCGTCGGCGCGGTCGGCGGCGGAAAAGAGCGCCTCCTCCGCTCCCGTGGACGACGCGCGCAGGAGCAGGCCCGCGAGCAGCGCGGTCTTCTCCTCGCCGCTCACGGCGCAGAGCTTTTCCAGTGCGCGCCCGTACGCCGCGTCCACCAGCTCCTGCTTCGCCGCGAGCACGGTCTTGCGCGCCTCCAGCTCCGCGGCGCTTTTGAGGCGTTCCTCGCGCTCGGCGGCGGCTTTCTCGTTCCGCTCCGCGCTCGCGCTGATCTCCGCGTCGATGCGCGCGCGCCACGCGCCCACGACGCGCTCCGCCTCCGCCCTGCCCTCGTCGAGGACGCCGTCGATCTCGCGCCGCGCGTCTGCTTCGATGCGGCTCGTGATCCGTTCGAGTCCGTTCATGACAGCCCCCTCACATGAAGAGCAGCATCAGCATCGACGCGAGCAGCGACAAGATGGCGTAGAACTCCACGATGCCGCAGAGGATCAGTCCCTTCGACCAGTCGTCGGGCTTCTTGGCAAGGATGTTGATGGAGCCCGCCGCGACGCGCCCCTGCGCGATGGCGGAGAGCAGCCCGCCGAGCGCCATCGGCAGGCACGCGGCGAGGTAGCGCATCCCGTCCGCCGCCGTCGCGGGGACTTCGCCGCCGAGGATGCCGATGCGCGTCAGGCACACGAAGAACACGACCAGCCCGTACAGCCCCTGCGTGCCCGGGAGGAGCTGCAGCACCATCACCTTGCCAGACTTGCCCGGGTCCTGGCTGAGCAGCCCCGTGCCAGCCTCGCCGGCGATGCCGGTGCCCTTCGCGCTGCCCACGCACGAGAGCGCGACCGCCAGCCCCGCGCCGAACAGCGCGAGCGCCATGCCGCCCATTTGTTCAAAGATACCCATACTGTTGCCTCCTATTCAATCTTTGACGATATCCACGTACTTTGCCCGCAGCGCAAGCGGGCGGAAGGGCTTCCCGCCGTCCTCGTAGAAGCGGCTGAAGAACTCGAGGCACTGGAGCCTCATGTCGTGCACATAGCAGCCCAGCAGGTTGAGCGCGAAGTTGAGCGCGTTGCCGACCATCGAGATGATGAAAAAGCCGACGACGCTGCCCGTCAGCGCGCCGATGGTGTTGAACACCTGCGCGATGACCGCGCCCGCGAGCATCAGCGCCATCAGACGCGAGTAGGAGAGGATGTCGCTGAAATAGCCCGTGACGTTGCTGTAGAGCGAGCCGAAAATGCCCAGCAGCTTGCCCGCGACGCCCTTTTTACCGTAGCCCTGCGTCAGCACGAGCAGCGCGACGATCAGCCACAAAAACAGCTTGTTCCCCGTGACGATCCCCGCCGCGCCGAGCGCGAATACCAGATACCACGCGACCTCGTTGCACAGCGCGTCCATCACCTGTCCGCGCTTGAGCTTCATGCGCACGCTCACGCCCATGCCGAAGAAGATGTGCGCCAGCCCCAGCGCCAGCGAGCCGACCAGCGCCGTCACCGCGTCGTCGAGCGGACTGAAGAGCGCGGGCATCGCTAACGTGCTCGCGGGGTCGATGAGTTTACAGAATTGCGGGATGAAATCCCCGAAGAAGCCGCCCGTCAGCGCGCCCATCACGAACGTGCTCGCGCCGCAGTAGAACATCAGCGGCATCATGTGGCGCATCGTGGGGCCGTTGGGACGCGACTTCTTGATGACCACGAGCGAGAGGAGCATCATCACCAGCCCGTAGCCCATGTCCGCCATCATGATCCCGTAGAACAGGATGAAGAAAAACGCCATCAGCGGGTTGGGATCGACGCCCGCGTAGGACGGCAGCGAATACATATCCGTCACCATGTTGAGCGGGCGGGTGAAGGCGTTGTTCTTGAGCGCCACGGGCACGTCGGGCGTCTCCTCCGCCGTGGGGTCGCTCGCCTCCCACGCGCAGGAGCAATCGTCGAGCAGCGCGCCGACTTCGCCCATGCGCTCCGCGCTCGCCCAGCCTTCGAAAAAGAGGATGACGCCGTCGGTCAGCAGGGCCTCGACGCCCTCCTCGCGCAGCGCCTCGGTCTCGAGGCGGTCTGCGTACAGGCGCAGCGCGCCGCGCTCGTCCGCGCGCGCCGCCAGCTCGTCCTCGGCGCGCCGCTGCCGCTCGCGGTTCTCCGCGAGCAGCGCGTCCGTTTGCGCGAGGTTCTCCCGCGCCGTGCCTTGGGTCTGCGAAAATTCCGTGACGCTGAACCCGTGTGTGCGTAACAGCTCCTGCGTCTGCTCCGCGTCCGCGCGGTGGCAGAGCAGGCAGACGTATTTCTGCTGCCTGTCCGCGCCGATCTCCCACAGCGCCGCCGCGAGCGCCGCCGCGTCCAGCTCGCCGCGCACCGCGTCCAGCTCGACGGCGGCGGGACAGACCTCCAGACGGAAGACCGTGCGCGCCGTTCCGCGGCGGTCGAGCGGCGCGTCCAGCGCCGACCACGGCGCAAGGCTTGCGCGCCGCGCGAGCAGACGGCTCTCCTCCGCGCGCAGCGCGTCGAGCCGCGTCAGCGCGTCGTT
>JAFSZQ010000009.1 GCA_017458885.1 Oscillospiraceae bacterium | reverse complement strand
CGGGCGCGGTCGGCGCAACGGGTCCCACCGGTCCGCAGGGCGAAGCCGGCGCGGTCGGCGCAACGGGTCCGACGGGTCCGCAGGGCGCGGCGGGCGCGGTCGGTCCCACCGGCCCCACGGGTCCCACGTGTCCCACCGGTCCCACAGGTTCGACAGGCCCGACTGGCCCTGCCGGCGAGGACGCCGAGATCACGCCCGCGGCGGCGGTCGCCGATCTCGACCCCACCGCTGACCTCGCCACCGCCGTGACGGCCTTCAACACGCTGCTGGCAAACCTGCGCGCCGCGGGTCTGCTCGAAAATCCGCCCACGATCCAGTAACCATCCGCAAAAGCGGGGGCGGCTCTGCCGCCCCCGTTCCGCTTAAAATAGGGGGGTCATCGCATCTACAAGGTCTGCGTTTACGCCATTGCGAAAAACGAAGCCCAATTCGTCGAGCGTTTCATGCGCTCGGCGTCCGAGGCGGACTGGGTCTGCGTGCTCGACACCGGCTCAACGGACGACACCGTGGCGCTTTTGCGCGCACACGGGGCGATCGTGGAGCAAAAGCGCATCGAGCCGTGGCGCTTCGACGACGCGCGCAACGAGTCGATGAAGCTCATCCCGCCGGAGGCGGACGTCTGCTGCTGCGTCGATCTCGACGAGCAGTTCCGCCCGGGCTGGCGCGCCGCGCTGGAGGCGGCGTGGAAGCCCGACACGACCCGCGCCCGTTACCGCTACACGTGGAGCTTCAACCCGGACGGCAGCGAGGGCGTCGTCTTCTACCCCGAAAAATTCCACAAAAACGGCTGCTACCGCTGGAAGCACCCCGTCCATGAAATTCTGGAATACGTCGGCGAGGGCGCGGAGCGCGTCGTCACCGCGCGCGGCGTGCAGCTCGACCACCACCCCGACGCGGCGAAGTCCCGCGCGCAGTACCTGCCGCTGCTGGAGCTTGCCGTCGCGGAAGCGCCGGAAGACGACCGCTGCCGCCACTATCTGGGGCGCGAGTATCTGTACCGCGGCGAGTGGCAAAAAGCCATCGACACGCTCCGCGCCCACCTCGCGCTGCCGTCGGCGACGTGGGCGGACGAGCGCGCCGCGTCGATGCGCTTCATCGCGCGCTGTTACCGCCATTTGGGGCGGGACGATCTCGCCGCCGCGTGGTACCACCGCGCCATCGCGGAGGCGCCGCACCTGCGCGAGCCGTACGTCGATTACGCATCGCTGCTCTACGACCACGGCAACTGGGAGGGTGTCGCGTACTTCGCGCGCTGCGCCCTCGCCGTCACGGAGCGCGGCGCGACGTATATCACCGAGGGCTACGCCTGGGGCGCGCTGCCGTGGGACTATCTCGCCATCGCGGAGTGGAACCTCGGCCGCGCGGACGAGGCGGCGGAAGCGTGCCGCCGCGCCGTCGCGCTCGCGCCGGAGGAGGAGCGGCTGCAAAACAACCTTGCCATTTTCGAGCGCGCGCTCTATAATAAAAAGCAAGAACAACTTCTGTAACAAAGGAACACGATCCAATGACCACCAACGACGTCTACGCCGCCCTCGGCGTCAGCCCCGCCGTGCTCGCCTTCGGCGAGCGCGTGCTGGGAACGCTCGGCGAACGCTTCGCCGCCATCGACGCGAACGCGGAGCTCTGTCAGGCAAAAGTCCTTGCCGCCATGCGGAAAAACCACGTCAACGCGACGCACTTCGCCGCCACCACCGGCTACGGCTACGACGACGCGGGACGCGACACGCTCGAGCGCGTCTACGCCGACACGTTCCACGCCGAGGCGGCGCTCGTGCGCCCCCAGCTCGTGTGCGGCACGCACGCGCTCGCCGTCGCGCTCTCCGCAAACCTGCTGCCGAACGACGAGCTGCTCGCGATCTCCGGCAAGCCCTACGACACGCTCGAGGAGGTCATCGGCATCCGCCCCTCGCCCTGCTCGCTCGCGGAGTACGGCGTACACTACCGGCAAGTGGAACTCCTTGACAGCAGCAGATTCGACCTGCCTGCCATCCGCGCGGCGGTCACGGAGAAGACGAAGCTCGTCCACATCCAGCGTTCCAAGGGCTACCAGACCCGCGCGACGTTGAGCGTCGCGCAGATCGGCGAGGCGATCGCGGCGGTCAAAGCCGTCAAGCCGGACGCGCTCGTGCTGGTGGACAACTGCTACGGCGAGTTCGTCGAGCCCATCGAGCCGAGCGACGTCGGCGCGGACATGACCGTCGGCTCGCTCATCAAGAACCCGGGCGGCGGGCTCGCGCCCATCGGCGGCTATATCGTCGGCACGAGAGCGTGCGTCGACCGCTGCGCCTACCGGCTCTCCGCGCCCGGGCTGGGTCAGGAGGTCGGCGCGAACCTCGGGCTGCTGCCCGCGCTGTATCAGGGCTTCTTTCTCGCGCCAGCCGTCACCGCTGCCGCGCTGCGCGGCGCGGTGTTCGCCGCCGCCGCGTATGAGCGTCTCGGCTTCCGCGTCGTCCCCGCGCCGGACGAGGCGCGGCACGACATCATCCAAGCCGTCGAGCTGGGCAGCGAGGCGGCGATGCGCGCGTTCTGCAAAGGCATCCAGCTTGCCGCACCCGTGGACAGCTACGTCACGCCCGAGCCCGCGCCGATGCCCGGCTACGACTCCCCCGTCATCATGGCGGCGGGCGCGTTCGTGCAGGGCAGCAGCATCGAGCTGTCCGCCGACGGCCCCGTGCGGGCGCCCTACGCGGTGTACTTTCAGGGCGGCTTGACGTGGCACCACGCGAAGCTGGGCGTGCTGCTGTCGATGCAGACGCTGCTGGACGAGGGGCTGATCGCGTTATAAAAAAGACGGCGTACGCCGTCTTTTTTCACAGCGGCACGTCCACCACCTCCACCCCGTGCCGCAGCGCGTATTCGATGGTGCCGCGCGTGCCGCCCGGGAGCCCGTCGTGCGCCGCGATCAAGAGCGACGAGTGATCGACCATGTAGCGGTTGCGCCGCTGCATACAGCCCGGGCTGTACGCCGCCGAGACCATCGTCTCGTAGTCGCAGCGCGCGAGCAGCGCGCGGTAACGCGCCCGCGACGCGGCGCTCCACCGGTCCGCCTGCGACGGGCAGGGCAGCGCCGCCTCGAGCGTGACGTGGGGGTATCGCTCCTTGAGCGCGAGCACGATCTCGCAGAAGTAGAGGTCGCAGCCCTCCGCCATGCCGCAGAGAAAGTGCTCCATGCCCTCCAGGATCGCGCCCTCCGCGACCGCGTACAGCCGCTCCTTGAGCGCGAGGCAGCGCGCGTCGCCCTCGTCGTTCCCCCACGGCAGCTTCGCGGGGCGATGCCCCGTAAAGCTGCACGCGCTCTGTCTTCCCTTCACGGCGCCCGCCCCCTTTCTTCGTCTCATGATAGAACAATTGTTCATAAAAGTAAAGCAAAATTTTTCGACGCTTTTCGCCCTTGACAAACGGGGCTGTCTCGTGTATCGTGGCAAGCAGAACTGAATCACCAGTCTTCGAGGCGGGGTGGAACTCCCCACCGGCGGTACAGCCCGCAAGCGGCAGCAATGCCGCACGAATCGGTGCAATTCCGATGCCGACGGTCACAGTCCGGATGAGAGAAGGCGTGTATGCGCATTTTTCATGCTCTTTTGCGTCATGCACCCGAAGGCTCGTCTTTCGGTGCGTTTCGGAAAGGAGTATTTTTTATGTCAACCACAACCTTCGCACAGGAGGCGCGGCGCAGCCACAAGCTCGCCGTCGCCGGTATGCTCTCGGCGGTCGCGTTCGTGCTGATGTACGTCGAGTTCCCGATCCCCGCGCTGATCCCCGCGTTCATCAAGCTGGACGTGTCCGACCTGCCGGAGCTGCTCGCGGCGTTCGCGCTGGGGCCGCTCTGGGGCGTCGCGGTGACGCTGCTGAAGAACCTGCTGTTCCTTGTGCTGCACGGCACGTCCTCGCAGTACGTCGGCGAGCTGTGCAACTTTCTGCTCGGCAGCGTGTTCGCGTGCACGGCGGGGCTTCTTTACCATCGGAACAAAACGCGCAAAAACGCGCTGGTCGGCGCGGTCGCGGGCGCGGTGCTGATGGCGCTCGCATCGGTGCCGATCAACTATTTCATCGTCTACCCCGCCTACGTCGTGGTCTACGGGATGCCGATGGAGGCGATCATCGGTATGTACCAGGCGATCCGCCCGAACGCGGACAGCCTGCTGAAGTGCCTGGCGCTGTTCAACCTGCCGTTCACGCTCTGCAAGGGGCTGCTCGACGTGGCGCTGTGCTTTTTGATCTATAAGCCGCTCTCCCCGCTGCTGCACAGATAACGAAAAAAGACCGGCGTCGTAAGACGCCGGTCTTTTTTCAGCCGAACAGCCCTTCCTCCCGCTTTCCCGTTTGTACGGCGTCCATAACTGCCTCCTTTCGCGCACAGCGTAACACAAGTCCCGCGAAAAGTGTATTGAACGTTGCTCAAGGCGGTGATATACTGGCGGCATCGACAAAAATAAGGAGTAATTTCCATGCAAGCTGACATCGCCACGCACAACGTGGAAGATCTGACCGCGCGCAACGCCTTCGCCGTGTTCAACCATCTGGAGGTCGAGCACGTCGAGCGCGACTACGCGGTCTTCAAGCTCGACATCCGCCCTGAGAGCAAGAACCCGCGCGGCTTCGTCCACGGCGGGCTGCTCGCGGGCATGGCGGACAACGCCGCGGGCTACGCCGCCCACAGCGACGGGCGCGTCTACGTCACGCAGTCGAGCCACATGAACTATCTGCACAATCAGGCGGAGGGCGTCATCCGCGCCGCGGGTCGCGTGCTGCACCGCGGGCGGACGGTCTGTCTCGTCCGCGTGGACATCACCGGCGAGGACGGCGCGCTGCTCGCGACGGGCGAGCTGGCGTATTTCTGCGTGGATCGCAAATAAACCGGAAAAAGGGCTGTCGCAACCTTCGTGTTGCGACAGCCCTTTACCGTTTGCCATAGTGCCCCTTGCAGGAGGCGATCTCAAGACAACCTTCCCTCACGCGATAGACCAAGCGGTTTTCATCGTCTATGCGCCTGCTCCAAAAGGAGGACAGCTCCCATTTCAGCGGCTCCGGTTTCCCAATGCCCTGAAACGGCTGCCGCTCAATATCCTTGAGCAGCTCGTTGATGCGGTTGAGCGTTTTCCTGTCCAACGCTTGCCAGCGCAAATAGTCCTCCCACGCCTCGTCAGCCCACAGCTTTTTCATCTCTCCTGCTCTAAAAGCTCGTGCTCCGCACCGCGTCCGGCGTTGAGCTGGTCGATCGCCCTGCGCAAATGCGCCATGTTCTCCTCGGAATAGAACGGGTCCGCCGATACCTCAAACGGAATGCGCCTCTCGCGCGCGACCTTCTTCGCGAAGATGGTAAACGCGGTCGTGACGGAAAGCCCCAGCTCCGAGCAGACCGCTTCCATGCTCTGTTTCAGCTCGCTGTCCATGCGGAAATTGATCATCGCCTGCGCCATCCATAGCACCTCCCTTTCTACTCCTATTATATCCATTGTAAAGCAAATGTCAACGATTTGCTTCAATATTGCTTTACAATTTTTGGCGGAACCGCAATCTACGCCTCCGTGTTCTCCCAGCCGCCGCGCATACCGCGACCGCCGAAAGAAAAGCCTCCGTCAGCGTCGCTCTCGCCGTTGAATGAGCGGCGCCCAAAGCCGCCGAAGCCGCCGCCCGTACCGTTCGATGCGCCGAGCGTCGTCACGCTGCTCTCAAGCGTCACTTCCTCCTCCGCGTCGCCGACGGCAAGCGTGTAGGTCTCGCCGAGCGTCAGCTCGGGGCAGCTCACCACCAGATAGGTGAAGCTGCACGGGACGTCCCACGTCAGCAGCACCGCGCCGTCCGCGCCCTTGAGCGCGACCGTCGTGCCCGCCGCCGCGCTCGTCGTGTAGGCGATGGACGGCTGCGCCGAGCTCTCGTCGAAGCTCTCCGCCATGCTCGCGCCGCCCGCGGCGACGACCGTGCCGCCGCTGATCTCCGCGACGCCGCCGCTCTCGCTGCCATAGTCGATGGCGTTGTTGCTGCCGTCGCCCTTGAGGCTGACGAGGATCGTGCCGCCCTCGATGTAGAGGTTGCCGTTCGAGTCCAACCCGTCCGCGTCCTGCGCGTTCTCGTTGATGATCGTGATATTGCCGCCGGTGATGCGGATGCAGGGCAGCTCCCCGTCCGCGCCGTCGGACGATGCGGCCGCGTCGGTCTGCTGTTCGCCCACGTCGGGCGCTTCGCCGCTCATGTCGGGCATCCCGCCGTCCTCGGGCAGCTCGGGACGCTCGCCGCCGTCGCCGCTCCAATCGGGCGGGGTCGGCAGCTCGCCGTCTTCAAACAGCTCGCTGAAATCGGGCAGCTCGCCGTCAAAGTCCTCGAAGCTCGGGCGCTCGCCGTCCGACGTCCCGCCGGAGAACGCGCCGCGCTGTCCGAAGCCGCCGCCCATGCCGCCGCCGAAATTGCCGAAGCTGCTGCCGCCGTTGGCGTTGAAGCCGTCGTCGGTCGGGTAGAGCGTGATATTGCCGCCCGCGACCAGGATCTGCGGCGCTTCGACGCCCTCGTAGCACTCGGTGGCGAGGATCGCGCCGCTCTCGACGTAAACGTCGGTGTCGGAGTGGATGGCGTCGTCGCCCGCCGCGATGGTCAGGCTCGCGTTCGCAAAGCGGAAGCTGTCGTTGACGTGCAGACCGTCCTGCGGGCAGGTGATCGTGAGGTCGCCGCCCGTGATCTTGAGGTCGTCGTTCGCATCGATCCCGTGCTTATAGTTCGCGACGAGCTCCAGGCTGCCGGAGCCGTTGATGGTCAAGTCGTCGTGTGCAAAGATCACGCCGCCGGTGTTGTCGTCCAGCGCGGTCTGCGAGTACGTCTCGCCGCTCTCCATGCGGTTCTCCGCACCCGCCGCGAGCGTCAGGAACACCTTCTCGGCGTTCTCGACGCGCAGACACGCATCGTCGGAGCAGTACAGCTCCACGCCGTCCAGCAGGAGAAACACCTTCGAGGAGTCGTAGGCGTCCACGATGATGTTCCCGTCGTCCAGCGCGCCGGAGAAGACGTAGTACCCCGCGCCCGTGATGACGACGCTGCCGTCGTTGAAATACGCGCCGTTGCCGCGGACTGTCGCGCCGTCGCCGCTGAGCGCGACGGTCGCCGTCGGGTTCGAGGCGTCCCAGTCGCCGTTCAGGTCGTTGGCGGTGAAGTACTCCGTCGCCTCGTACGCCTCGGCGTCCTCGTCCACGATCACCGTAACGCCCAGCGCCTCGCCGTGCACGAACGCGACGGTCAGCGCCAGCCCCAGCGCCAGCACGACGGCGACGATGGCGTCAAAATGTTTACTGGTTGACATAATACTTATCCCATGTAGTCTCCGTTATAGCTCACCAGCACCGCGCTGGACACGCCCTCCATGTCGGCGAGCGCGTTGACGAAGGCGGTGTCGTCGCCCTTGAGACGCACCTCGCAGTTCAGCTCGACCAGACCCTTCTGCGCGCTCTTGCTCTTGACGACGCACTTGTGCGTGTTCTCGCCGAGATACGCCAGCGCCTTGCGCTCGGTCTCTGTGCCGTCGCACTGGACGACGACGATGTACGGGTTCAGGTGGCTCTTGCGGTTGACGAAGAGCAGCAGGATGACGCCGATGACGAGGCTGCCGAACACCGCCAGCGGGATCAGCCCCGCCGCGAGCACGATGCCCGCCGCGATGGACCAGAACAGGAACGCGATGTCGAGCGGCTCCTTGATGGCGGTGCGGAAGCGGACGATGGACAGCGCGCCCACCATACCGAGCGAGAGCACCACGTTGGACGTGACCGCCAAAATGACGAGCGTCGTGATCATCGTGAGCGCGACGAGCGTGACGCCGAAGCTCGAGGAGTACATGACGCCCTGATAGGTCTTTTTGTAGATGAAGAAGATGAACAGCCCGACGACGAACGCGAGCACGAGCGCGAGCGCCATGTCGAACCAACTGACGCTGGAGACGTTGGCAAGGAAGCTGGATTTAAAAATGTCGTTGAAGGTCATGATGGTTTACTCCTTATCCGTAAATTCTGCATTGCGCGTATTTGGAAAACGCTTCGGCGCGGCGCCCGGGGAGCTGCACCGCGTCGCGGATGATCGCGGGGAGAAAATCGTCCCACTTGACCTCCAGAATGATCGGCGCGTCGCCCGCGGGGACGGTCGCGCAGTCCGCGTTCAGGAAGTCCGTGCGGGAAAGCCCCGTGCGGATGTTGTAGTCGAGCGTCACGCGCACGTTGCCCGGCGCGTAGACGAACGGCTCGCGGTCGTAGTCCACGATGGTCTTGGGGCGCAGACCCTGCGCGCGCATCTTGGCGTACAGCTCGCGCACGAGCGCGCGCGCGTCCGCCGCCATCCACGCGACGTCGCCGTCCACGATGCGCCGCGCCTCCTCTGCGGTCAGCCCCGCGCTCACCTTGTTGCACAGGCCGTTGATCTTGCTCTTTTTTTCGAGGTGGATGACCGACGGGTCGCCGTTATAATAGCGGATGCGGAACTTTTCGCGCAGGTTCACGCCGTCGATCTTCTCGCGCAGCGCCTTGTCCGAGGCGTTGTCGAAGTACAGGCTGCGGATGCGGTACTTCCCGTCCTTCGCGTGTGCGTCGGGCTTTGCCACCGCCCGCATCCGCTGCCGGATGGCGACGCGGTCGGCGGGCGTGATCTCGATCTTCCACTCGTGGCGGAACCGCTGCCCCTTGCTGGTGATCGGCATCGCTTATCTCACCTTCTTTCGCTGATTTTCCATTTTTGCCGGAAATATGAAGTGGATTTGACGCTATTGTGAATTTTTTAAGAATTCGTGCTCCCGCGCAACCTCGGCGATGAGGTCGCGGAATCTCCATTCCCTGTTGTGCTCCGTCAGCACCGCCTTGTACGGCACGGACACGCCCGCGCGGCGCATCGCGGCGAGCAGGCGGTCGAGCTGCCGGTCGCCGAGCGCGCAGAGCAGCAAAAACGCCGTCTCCGGCGCGTCCGGCGGCGTGGGCGCGTCCACGCCCGCCGCATTTGCCGCGGCGAGCCGTCCCGCCGTCTCGCCGAGCTGGTTTGCCTCGACGGTCAGCGTCAATATCTGCTGCGCGCGCAAACCGGCGCGCAGCGCCCGCCCCGTCTCCGTATCCTCGCCGAGGCGGTACAGCAGCGCTTTGGGACGCACGGCGTTCACCCCCCGTTTTCGTCGTTTATCCGCAGTATATACCACGGCAAATGGAAAAAGCAAGCGTCTTTCTTTTGCGCTTGTCATTTTCCGGGGGCTTTGCTATACTGGACAAAACATCGAGAAAGCAGGTCGTGCCTATGCTCTATCGCATCCTCGCCGTCGGCGACGTGGTCGGTCAAAGCGGCGTGCGGCACCTCGCGAAGCACCTGCGCGCCGCGCAAAAGCTCTACGGCGCGCACTTCACCGTCGTCAACGGCGAAAACGCCCAGATGGTCGGGCTGACGCGCGAGGACGCCGAGGCGATGTTCGCCGCCGGCGCGGACGTCGTCACGCTCGGCAATCACGCCTTTGGGCGCGCGCAGATCGCGTCCTTCCTCGACGACTGCCCGTATCTCCTGCGCCCCGCGAACCTCGGCGAGCGCGCGCCCGGGCGCGGGTACGGCGTGTTCCCCTGCGGGCGCGTCGAGATCGGCGTGCTGAACCTGATCGGGCGCGTCGATATGCGCGTGCAGAGCGACAACCCGTTCCGCGCGGCGGACAAGCTGCTTGCCGCGGCGGACAAGCCGCGCTTCACCCTCGTCGATTTCCACGCCGAGGCGACGAGCGAAAAGCTCGCGCTCGCGCACTACCTCGACGGGCGCGTGAGCGCGCTGTGGGGCACGCACACCCACGTCCCCACCGCCGACGAGACCGTGTTCCCCAAGGGCACGGGCTATCTCAGCGACCTCGGCATGACCGGCAGCGTGAACGGCGTCCTCGGCGTCGAGGCGGCGCAGTCGGTCGAGGGCTTTCTGGGCGGGCTGCCCGGGCGCTACCGCGACGCGGGCGGCGCGTGCAAGCTGCAGGGCGCGCTCTTCACCCTCGACGACGCGACGGGGCTCTGCGTCGCCGTGGAGCGCGTCGATATTAGATGACCATAATAAGGAGATAGATATATTATGTCAATCGAAAAAGTGCGGGCATACCTCGCGCCGCTCGGCGTCGCGGAGCGCGTGCGAGAGTTCGACGTCTCCAGCGCGACGGTGGAGCTGGCCGCCGCCGCGCTCGGCGTGGACGGCGCGCGCATTGCAAAGAGCATGGGCTTCAAGGTCGGCGACGGCGCGATCCTCGTCGTGACGGCGGGCGACCAGAAGGTGAACAGCGGCAAGTACAAGGCGCGCTTCGGCGTCAAGGCGAAGATGCTGACCTTCGACGAGGCGCACACGCTGGTCGGACATGACCCGGGCGGCGTCTGCCCGTTCGCCCTGCCGGCGGGCGTCGCGGTCTACCTCGACGAATCGCTGCGGCGCTTCCCGACGGTCTTTCCCGCGGCGGGCAGCGCCAACAGCGCCATCGAGCTGACCTGCGAGGAACTGGAACGCTGCTCGTCCAACTTCACCGCGTGGGTGGACGTGTGCAAGCCGAAAGAGGAATGAGAGCATGTCGATCAAACTCCTGCACGCGGCGGACTTCCATCTCGACAGCGCGTTCGCGGGTCTGACGGGCGACCAGGCGAAGCAGCGCCGCCGCGAGAGCCGTCAGCTTCTGGAACGGCTGTCAAATTATGTCAACCAAAACGGCGTGGACGTGGCGCTGCTCGCGGGCGACCTGTTCGACGGCGCGACGGTCTACCGCGAGACGGCGGAGGCGCTGCGCGAGGCGCTGGGCGCGATGCGCGCAAGGGTGTTCATCGCGCCCGGGAACCACGATTTCTACGCCGCGCGCTCGCCCTACGCGACGTTATCGTGGCCCGAGAACGTCCACATTTTCCAAACGCGCGAGATCGAGCGCGTCGCGCTGCCGGAGCTCGGCTGCGCGGTGTACGGCGCGGCGTTCACGGAGGCGTATCAGGAAACGAGCCTGCTGCGCGGCTTCTCCGCGCCCGACGACGGGCTGATCCACCTGATGGCGCTCCACGCCGACCGGAACGCCGCCGAGGCGCGCTACGACCCCATCACGGCGGAGGAGATCGCCGCGTCGAACCTCGACTATCTCGCGCTGGGGCACACGCACCAATTCAGCGGCGTGCAGCGTTTCGGCAAGACCGCCTGCGCCTATTCCGGCTGCCCCGAGGGCCGCGGCTTCGACGAGCTGGACGACAAGGGCGTCCTGTGCGGCACGGTCGGGCGCGGAGAGGTAGACATAACATTTATCCCCTTTGCGAAGCGCCGCTACCGCGTCCTGCGCGCGGACGTGACGGACACGACGCCGGAGGAGGCGTTGCAGCGCGTCATGCCGGAGACGGCGGCGAGCGACCTCTGCCGCGTGATCTTCACGGGCGTGACGGACGAGCGCGGAGTTGACATAAAATCTATCGAGGAACGCTTTGCCCCCGATTTCTTTCATCTGGAGCTGCGGGACGAGACGCGCATCCGCGAGGATGTGTGGGCGCGCGCGGGAGAGGATTCTCTGCGCGGGCTGTTCCTGCGCGAGCTGCGCCGCGCCGGGGCGGACGGGGCGACGGTCGAGCGCGCGGCGCGATTCGGGCTCGCGGCGCTGGACGGGCGCGATCTGTAGCCTACCACCGATAGACGCCGTAGACGTGCAAAAACCGCGCGTTCACATACTCGTACGAGGACAGCGGCCGATCGTCCGCGTCGTAGCTGTGCGCGGCGAGCAGCACGTTGTCCGGCGTGCGCGGCGCACCGACGGCGACGACCACGGGGCTGTGCGCCCAGCGCGCGCCGTCGAACGAGAGCTGCACGATATCGCCCGGCTCCAGCTCGAAGATCGACGTGTCCCGCGCGACGGGGCCGACGGCGGCGCGCGTGCGCGTCAGGTAGTTGAAGAGGTACGGCACGCCCGTCCACGCGGGCGCTTTGCGGTTCGCGTCGATGTAGTACCAGCCGTAGGTCGGCGTGTAGTCCATCACGCGCGAGCCGGCAAAGAGGCACTGGCTGGCGAAGTTCGTGCAGTCGCCGCCGAGCTCCTCGTAATCGTAATACCGCGGGTTGCGCCCGTACGCCCAGCGGTGCGCGTAGCGCACGGCGGCGTCGCGGTCGTAGGGGGTCAGTCTCATGGCTCTCACCTCGCCCCAACGTATGCGTCCAGACAGAAAACGGTGAGGGAGACCCGTTCGGGTCTCCCCCACCGTTTTGCGTTTACGCGATGCACAGCTTGTCGTTCGCGACGGTGACGGTCGCGTGGTCGCCGTTTTTGAGCTTGCCCTCGAGCATCCGCTCGGCGACGGCGTCCTCCACCTCGTTTTGGATGACGCGGCGCAGCGGGCGCGCGCCGTAGAGCGGGTCGAAGCCGGTCTTGGCGAGCTTCTTCACCGCCTGCTCATCCGCGTCAAGCGTGACGCCGAGCTCCGCGACGCGCTTTTCGGTGCTCTTGAGCATCCGGCGCGCGATCTCGGCGATGTCGTCCTCCGTCAGGCGGCGGAAGACCACCGTCTCGTCGATGCGGTTCAGGAACTCCGGCTTGAACGTCCGGCGCAGCTCCGCCATGACCGCCTCGCGCACCTTCTCGTCCTCGTCCGCCGCCGTCGGCGCCGCGCCGTGGTCGAAGCCCAGCGTGCCGCCGCGCGCGGTAATGCTCTTCGCGCCGACGTTGCTCGTCATGACGATGACGGTGTTGCGAAAATCGACCTTGCGCCCCTGCGCGTCGGTCACGACGCCGTCCTCGAGAATTTGCAGCAGGATGTTCCACACGTCCTCGTGCGCCTTCTCGATCTCGTCGAAGTGCACGACGCTGTACGGCTTTCTGCGCACCTTTTCCGTGAGCTGCCCGCCCTCGTCGTAGCCGACGTAGCCGGGCGGCGAGCCGACGAGGCGCGAGACCGTGTGGCGCTCCATATACTCGCTCATGTCGATGCGGATCATCGCGTTCTCGTCGCCGAACATCGCTTCGGCAAGCGTCTTGCACAGCTCGGTCTTGCCGACGCCGGTCGGGCCCAAAAACAGGAACGAGCCGATGGGGCGCTTCGGGTCCTTGATGCCGACCCTGCCGCGGCGGATCGCGCGGGCGACGGCGCTGACCGCCTCGTCCTGACCCACGACGCGCTCGTGGAGCGTCTTTTCGAGGTTCAGCAGCCGCTCGCCCTCGTCCTCCGTCAGGCGCGTGACGGGGATGCCCGTCCAGCCGGAGACGACGTTCGCCACGTCCTCCTCCGTGACCGTGCCGCGCGCCTCGCCGGTCTTCTGCCTCTCGCGCTCCCGCTCCGCCTGCTCGCGGTAGTCGCTCTCGATGTCGCGCAGCCTCGCGGCTTTCTCAAAGTCCTGCGCGGCGACGGCGTCGCTCTTCTCCTTGTGCAGCGCGCTGATCTTCTCCTCGATCGCCTTCAGCTCCGGCGAGGGCGCCTGCGCCGCCATGCGCACGCGGGACGCCGCCTCGTCCATCAGGTCGATGGCTTTGTCGGGCAGGAAGCGGTCGTTGATATAGCGCCGCGAGAGCTCCACGGCGGCGGTGAGCGCGTCGTCGGTGATGGTCAGCTTGTGGTGCGCCTCGTAGCGCGCCCGCAGGCCCTTGAGGATCTGCACGCTCTCCTCCGGCGTCGGCGCGCCGCCGGGGCCGGGCGGGAGGCGCCGCGGGAGCGCGGCGT
>JAFSZQ010000100.1 GCA_017458885.1 Oscillospiraceae bacterium | reverse complement strand
TTGCGGTAGCCCTTCATGATCGCGCCCCAGGCCTGCGCGCGCTCGAAGACGGGGATCCCCCGCGCGATCGCGCCGGAGATCTCGGGATTGTCGTCGTGTATGGCGGCGGTGCGCACGACGAAGTCGCACTCGCCGAGGTTTTCGGCGGCGTGGCCGACGCGCACGTCGATGCCCAGCGCGCGCAGGTGCGCGACGGCGGGGCTCTCGTTCATATCGCTGCCCTGTACGGTAAGCCCCATGCCGTGCAGCACCTCGGCGAGCGGGCTCATCGACACGCCGCCGATGCCCGCGAGGTGCGCGCGCTTGCCGGGGACAAGATAAGCGGAAATATCCATATGATTCATCCTTTCGGGGATTTTCAAATGCTAACCGATATAGTATAATATATCCAAATCGAAAGTGCAATGCTCTTTTTCGGGAGAAGCTCATGGAAATTCCGAATTATGTCAACTTGATCTTGGAACGTTTCACCGCCGCGGGCTATCACGCCTACCCCGTGGGCGGCTGTGTGCGCGACGCGCTGCTGGGGCTGACGCCGGACGACTGGGACGTGACCGCCGACGCGCCGCCGGAGCGGACGCTGGAGCTCTTCGGCGCGGCGGCGCATCCCACGGGCTTACAGCACGGCACGGTGACGGTCGTGTCCGAGGGGCGCGCGGTGGAGGTCACGACCATGCGGCGCGACGGCGCGTACCGCGACAACCGCCACCCCGAAAGCGTCACCTTCACCGACCGCGTTGAGGACGACCTCGCGCGGCGCGACTTCACGGTCAACGCCATGGCGCTCGCGCCGGACGGCGGCATCGTCGACCCCTTCGGCGGGCAAGACGACCTGCGCGCGGGCGTCCTGCGCTGCGTGGGCGACGCGCGGCAGAGGTTCGACGAGGACGCGCTGCGTATCCTCCGGCTCCTGCGCTTCGCTTCAAGGCTGGGCTTTATCGTCGAGCCCTCAACTTCGGATGCCGCGCGGGAGAAGCGCGAGCTGCTGCGAACCGTCGCGGCGGAGCGGGTCTACGCCGAGCTGAACAAGCTGCTCTGCGGCGGGCACGTCGCGCGGACGCTGCTGGACTTCCCCGACGTGCTGGGCGTGGTCATGCCGGAAATTCTCCCTTGCGCGGGCTTCGAGCAGCACAGTCCGCATCACTGCTTCGACGTCTGGGGGCACACGGCGCGGAGCGTCGGCGCGGCGCCGCCCAGGCGGGAGCTGCGCTGGACGATGCTCTTTCACGACCTCGGCAAGCCGCAGTGCTTCACCGTGGACGAGCGGGGCGTCGGGCACTTTTACGGGCACACGGCGATCTCCTGCGAGCTGGCGGAGGGGATCATGGCGCGGCTGCGCTTTGAAAAGGCGCTCTCCGCCAAGGTGCGCGCCCAGCTCGCCTGCTTCGACGACGCCTTCCCGCCGGAGCGCGCCGCCCTCCACCGCGAGATGGCGCGGCGCGGCAAGGACGTAGTCTCCGACCTGCTGCTGACGAAGCTCGCAGACAACGCCGCGAAGTCGCCGGAGGGCCTGGAGCGGGCGCAGAAACCGTGGCTTGCGGCGCGGGAGGTCTTCGACTTGCTCGTCGCGGAGGGCGCCTGCTGCGAGCTCGCCGACCTCGCGGTCAACGGCGGCGACATGGCGGCGGTGGGCTTTCGCGGGCGGGCGATCGGCGCGGCGCTTCGCAAGCTGCTCTGCGAGGTCGCGGAGGAGCGGCTGCCCAACGAAAAACCCGCCCTCCTACGCCGCGCGGAGCGGCTGTACGGCTCGGGGTACGGCGCGGAGGTGACAAAAAATCGCGGCGAGGCTTGACTTGCGGGCGGTTTCATGGTATAAAATAACCAACTATGTTTTGGAGGACACCATCATGGAAATGAAGCACATTGTTTCCCTCGAGACCCGCGACCTGTGCGCGAGCGCCAAGAACGGCGGCTGCGGCGAGTGCCAGACCTCCTGCCAGAGCGCCTGCAAGACCAGCTGCGGCATCGCAAACCAGCAGTGCGAGAACGAGAATCGCTAAGAAAAACGCAAAATCGCCGCCGGTCAGGCGGCTTTTTTGTTGCAAGGAGTTACCGATGATACACCAATACAAGCTCAACAACTTCAACATCGTGCTCGACGTCTGCTCCGGCTCCATCCACGCCGTGGACGAGCTGACCTACGACATGATCGCGCTCTTCGAGACCTGCGACCGCGACGCCGTGCTTGCCGCCGTGCGCGTAAAACACCCCGACACGCCGGACAGCGAGCTGGACGAGGTCTACGACGCGCTGCTCTCGCTCAAGGACGCTGGCAAGCTGTTCGCGCCGGACACCTTCGCACCCATGGCGGGGCGGCTCAAGGCAAAGAGCGCGGGCGTCGTCAAGGCGCTGTGCCTCCACGTCGCCCACACCTGCAACCTCAACTGCGCCTACTGCTTCGCCAGTCAGGGCAAGTACCACGGCGAGCGCGCGGTGATGTCCCTCGACGTCGGCAAGCGGGCGCTGGACTTTTTGATCGAGCACTCCGGCGCGCGCCGCAACCTCGAGGTGGACTTCTTCGGCGGCGAGCCGCTGATGAACTGGGCGGTCGTCAAGGAGCTGGTGCGCTACGCCCGCGAACGCGAGAAGGAGACGGGCAAGCGCTTCCGCTTCACGCTGACCACCAACGGGATGCTCATCGACGACGACGTGATCGACTTCGCCAACCGCGAGATGCACAACGTCGTGCTCAGCCTCGACGGGCGCAAGGAGATCCACGACCGCTGGCGCGTGGACTACGCCGGCAACGGCAGCTGGGAGCGCATCGTGCCGAAGTTCCAGAAGCTCGTCGCGGCGCGCGGCGGCAAGAACTACTACATGCGCGGGACGTTCACGCACAACAACCCCGACTTCCTCAAGGACATCCAGACCATGCTCGACCTCGGCTTCACGGAGCTGAGCATGGAGCCTGTCGTCGCCGCGCCGGACGATCCCAACGCGCTGACGTCGGAGGATTTGCCCGTCGTCATGGAGCAGTATGAAGAGCTCGCCAAGCTGATGCTCGCGCGGGAAAAGGAGGGGCGACCCTTCACCTTCTACCACTACATGATCGACCTGACCGCGGGGCCGTGCATCTATAAGCGCATCTCCGG
>JAFSZQ010000099.1 GCA_017458885.1 Oscillospiraceae bacterium | reverse complement strand
GCGAGGACGTACTGCTCGAAGAGCGGCACGGTGCAGGAGTAGAAGCCCACCGCCTGCTCGAACGCCTCCGTCAGCGCGTCCGGCAGCACCATGTAGCCCACGCGGATCGACGGCGCGACGGTTTTGGAGAACGTGTTGAGGTAGATGACCGAGCGCTCCGGCTCCAGCGAAAAGACCGTGTCCTCCGCCTTGGATGAGAGCGTGAACTCGCTGTCAAAGTCGTCCTCGACAATGAAGCCGCCGCGCTCCGAAGCCCAGCGGATGTACTCCGCGCGCTTGCCCGCGCTGGCGGTGACGCCGCTGGGGAAGCTGTGGAAGGGCGTGACGTGCAGTACCGTCGCGCGCGTGCGCCGAAGCTCGTCCGTGCGCACACCGTCGGGGCCGAGACGCAGCAGGTCGCACGCCGCGCCGTTCGCGCGGTATACGCGGCGGATCTTTTCGTACGACGGGTTTTCCAGTCCGTAGACCCGCTCGCGGCCCAGCAGCTGCACGATGAGGCCGTAGAGATACTCCGCGCCGGAGCCGATGACGATCTGCGAGGGCTTGACGCGGATGCCGCGGGAGCGGGCGAGGTAGTCGGAGAGCGCCTGCCGCAGCGCCGCGCAGCCGTTGTTCGGGGACTTCACCAGCAGTCCCTCGCCGTAGTCCGAGAGCACCCGCCGCATGGTGCGCGCAAGCACCGAGAACGGAAACTCGTTCTCCGCAGTGCGCTGCTCTCCCGCGGCGAGCTCCGTCGGCGGCTCCGCGCCGGGGAAGCAGTCCCCCGCGCGGTAGACGACGTAGTACCCGCTGCGCTCGCGGCTTTCGAGGTAGCCCTCGTCGCATAGAATGGCGTAGGCGTGCTCCACCGTGACGAGGCTGACGCCCGCGCTCTCGGCGAGCAGCCGCTTGGACGGCAGCTTGCCGCCGCGCGGATACACACCCGCGACAATGTCGGCGCGCAGACGGTGGTAGAGCTGCAAGTAGGCGCTCTGCGCCGCGCCCTTCTCGATGTGATAGTTCATTTTGGACTGGTCGACCTCCGCTGAACAGAACAATTTGATAAGGCCAGATACACTTTACCAAAAAGCCGCGGCAAAGTAAAGAAAAGATTTTACACTTTATTCATAGATTCCGCGCGAGTTTCCTTTGACATGTAAGCCGAAGATAACTATAATACAAATTTAGCTCAATAGATGTCGGGAAGGAGCAAAACGATGAACAGACGAACGATCGCGCTGATTCTGGCGCTGACGGTGACGCTTGCGTTGGGAGCCTCCGCGGCGACGGCGGAGAGCGCCGCGCCGAAGGCAGCGGAGACCGATCCGGCGACGGCGGAGACTGCCGCGCCGGATACGAAGCGGGAAGGGACCGTGCTTGCCGCGGCGGAGAGCGCGGCGGGCACGGAGACTGCCGCGCCGGACGCGGCGGGGACGCTGTCATTCGGGAATATCGGGCCGCGGATGATCGCAAACTACTATCCGCTGCTGGCCCTGCAGGAGAGCATCGACGACGTGGAGGGCCACGACTACGAGGCGCGGCTCGAGAACCTGCGCCGGCGGATCAACGAGGCGTCCGCGGGACAGTGGGGCATGTATTCCCTGTACAGCGCCATGGGGCAGGGGATGCTCGGCTCAATGATGCTGCAGAGCACGCAGAGCGGCGTCAACACACTGCGCCAGCAGTTCGACGACGTGCAGGACGGTACGGCGCAGAAGAACGACGCGGATAAGCTGCGGGAGTACCGCAGCGCGCAGAACGCGGCGGTGATGGGCGGCGAGAGCCTGTATATCCAGATCCTCGGCTATCAGGCGCAGGACGCGGCAGCGACGCGCGGCCTTGCCAAGCTGGACCGCGCGATCCGGGAGCTGGAGCTGCGCCGTGAGCTGGGACAGGTCAGCGAGCTGACCGTCTCGCAGCTCCGGAACACGCGCACGCAGACCGCGAGCCAGCAGCAGACGCTGCGCACCGGGATCGACGCCATGCTCCTGACGCTCAAGAGCATGGTGGGCGCGGAGCTGGGCGAGCCGCTGACGCTGGAGGCGCTGCCGAAGGTGACGGCGGAGCAGCTGGAGGCGATGGATCTCGACGCCGACCTCGCCCGGGCGAAGGAGAACAGCTACGCGCTCTATGACGCGAAGAAGCAGATCGACGACTTCCGCAAGGGTACATACAAGGATGTGACCGGACAGCTCGGCACCAGCGACAAGATCTTCGAGGTCTCGCAGGTCAAGCACGCGCTGAAAGCCCTGCAGCTGAACTACGAGGACAAGGCGCAGAGCTTTGAGCTCAACTTCCGCACGCTCTACGCGCAGGTCGGCGACGCCGCGCAGACGCTCTCCGCCAAGCGCGCGGCGCTTGCGCAGCAGGAGAAGGAGTACGCGGCCTCCGCGCTCAAATTCGAGCAGGGCAACATCTCCGCCAACGCGCTTGCGGACGCGAAGGACGCGCTCGCGGACGCGAAGGACGCGGTGACGGGCGCGGAACGCGACCTGTTTTCCAAGTATCGCACCTATACATGGGCCGTGGACTGCGGCATTTTGAACGGTTGAGGGAGGGCGTGACCATGAAAAAGATTTTGACGGTATTCCTGGCGCTGCTCTCCGTGCTGACGCTTTCGGCCTGCGGCGCCGCCGAGCCCGCGGCGGCGGAGATCCCCGCGGGCGTGGCCGTGCAGGTGAAGACCGTGGAGCGGCGCGACGTCGCGACGGAGAACCGCGTCTCCGGCACGGTGACCAGCGACGACGAGACGTCGATCTACGTTGCGGCGACCGCGAAGTGCACCGCCGTGTACTTTGAGGCCGGCGACGAGGTGGAAAAGGGCGATATCCTCTGCACGCTCGACCTCGGCTCGACGCAGGCGAGCTACAACGCCGCGCGCATCAGCTACAACAGCGCGTCGACGAGCTACGCCCAGCAGAAGGAATACTTCGACAAGCAGACGGCGCTCGCGGAGAAGAACGTGGAGGACACGAAGGCGCTCTTCGCCATCGGCGCGGCCTCGCAGCTGGAGATCGACCAGGCGGAGCTGCAGCTGCTGCAGCTCCGCGCGACGCGGGACCAGACGCTCTCGCAGCTCCAAGCGGGCATGGAGAGCTATCGCTCCAACCTTGAGCAGCTGGGCGTCGTCATGGACGACGTGGATGAAAGCGGCAACGTCATCGCGCCCGCGAGCGGCACGCTCGCCTCCATCACCGCGACCGAGGGCGGCTACGTCTCCGCGAGCTATCCCGTCGCCGTCATCAGCGGCGCGGAGCAGAGCAAGGTCACCGTCTACGTCT
>JAFSZQ010000098.1 GCA_017458885.1 Oscillospiraceae bacterium | reverse complement strand
GGAGAAGGGCGCGCACGGCATCGAGGAGCGCGGCGTGTACCGCATCCACCAGTTCGAGAAGCAGGAGATGATCGTCGTCTGCCGCCCCGAGGACTCGAGGAAGTGGTACGACCAGATGTGGCAGTACAGCGTCGAGCTGTTCCGCTCGCTGGACATCCCCGTGCGCCAGCTCGAGTGCTGCTCCGGCGACCTTGCCGACCTCAAGGTCAAGTCCTGCGACATCGAGGCGTGGTCGCCGCGCCAGCAGAAGTACTTTGAGGTCTGCTCCTGCTCCAACCTCGGCGACGCGCAGGCGCGGCGGCTGAAGATCCGCGTCAAGGGCGAGGACGGCAAGACCTACCTCCCCCACACGCTCAACAACACCGTCGTCGCCCCGCCGCGGATGCTCATCGCGTTCCTCGAGAACAATCTCCAAGCCGACGGCAGCGTGAGCATCCCCGCCGTGCTGCGCCCGTACATGGGCGGGACGGAGAAGCTGACCCCCAAGGCATAAACGAAGCGTATTATTCCGAGAAAATATTACGATTTGCAAAGGAGAGCCCACCATGAAGAAGTTCATTGCAGAGTTCAAGGCATTCGCCCTCAAGGGCAACGTGATGGACATGGCGATCGGCGTCATCATCGGCGGCGCGTTCGCCGCCATCACCGGCTCGCTGGTGAGCGACGTCGTCACGCCGCTGCTCGCGGCGCTGTTCAACAGCCCCAACACCGACGCGCTGAACGTCACGCTCCGCGCCGCCACCGAGGACAGCGAGGCGATCGTCCTCGGGCTTGGCACCTTCGTCGGCACGATCCTCAACTTCCTCGTCATCGCGCTCGTGCTGTTCGCGGTCATCAAGGCGATGAACAAGGCGCACGAGCTCGCGGAGCGGAACAAGGCGAAGGAGGAGGCGGCGGCGCCGCCGGAGCCGTCCGCCGAGGAGAAGCTGCTGACCGAGATCCGCGACCTGCTGCGCGACAAGCCGTAAAGGATATATGCTTGACATTCTGCGCGCGGGGCTGGCGGAGCTGGGACAGGACGCGGCAAAAGCGGAAGAGCTCGCGGCGTTCGCGCGTCTCGTGCTGGAGCGCAATCGGGTGATGAACCTGACCGCCATCACGGACGAGGCGGACTTCGCGCGGCTGCACCTGCTTGACAGCGCGGCGCTGCTGAACGTCGCGGACTTTGACGGCAAGCGCGTCATCGACGTCGGCACGGGCGCGGGTTTCCCCGGCGTGCCGCTGAAGCTGCTCTGCCCCGCCGCGCGGATGACGCTGCTCGACGGCACGGGCAAGCGCGTGGAATTTTTGCGCGAAGCCTGCCAAACGCTGGGCGTAGACGCGGACTGCGTCCACGCGCGCGCCGAGGAGTTTGCGGCGGAGCGCCGCGAGGCGTTCGACGTCGCGGTCTCCCGCGCGGTGGCGGCGCTGCCGATGCTCTGCGAGCTGTGTCTGCCGCTGGTGAAGGTCGGCGGGCGCTTCCTCGCGATGAAGAGCGTGGAGAGCGGCGCGGAGTTGGAGCGCGCGATGGACGCCATCGAGACGCTCGGCGGACGGCTGGCGGACGTGGCGGACTACGCGATCCCGACGAGCGGCGTGACGCACCGCGTCATCGTTATCGACAAGGTCTCGCCCACGCCGAGGGGCTATCCGCGCCCGTTCGGGCAGATCAAGAAAAAACCGTTGTAAGGAGCAGCATCGTGGGTCAAGTAATCGCCGTCGTGTCCGGCAAGGGCGGCACGGGAAAAACTGCATTGACCGCGCTCGTCGGCACGGCGCTCGCCGCGCTGGATCGGCGCACGCTGCTGATCGACTGCGACGTGGGCCTGCGCGACCTTGACCTCGCGCTGGGGATGTCCGACCGCGTGCTGATGGACTTCTCCGACGTCGTCGCGCGCCGCGCCACGCTGGAGGAGGCGGCCGCGCGGCATCCGCGGCTCGCGAAGCTGGAGCTGCTCACCGCGCCGGTGGCGACGGAGGCGGCGCTCGCAGACCCAGACGGGATGCGCGGCCTGCTCGCCGCGGCGCGGGAGGCGTACGACTTCACGCTGATCGACGCGGGCGCGGGGCTGGGCGAGTCGTTCCGCCTCGCGACGGAGGACGCCGACCGCGTCCTCGTCGTCACGACGACGGAGCCGGCGTGCCTGCGCGACGCGCAGCGCACGGTGATGGAGCTGCGGGAGTTCCCGCCCGGGCGGGTGCATCTGATCGTCAACCGCCTGCGGCGGCGGCTGCTCCGCTCGCTCCGCGCGAACATCGACGACGCGATGGACGCGGCGGGCTTGCCGCTGCTGGGCGTCGTGCCGGAGGACGAAGACCTTCCGGCGCTGCTGGGCAGGGGCATGGCGGACGGACTGGGCTATTACTCCGGCGCGCGGCGCGCATCGCGCAACGTCGCGCGGCGGCTCTGCGGGGAAAAAGTCCCGCTGATGAAGATCTAGGGATCCGAAGAAAAGGAGAAAGACGCTATGAACATCGCATTGATCGCGCACGACAACCGCAAGGAGCTGATGGTGCAGTTCTGCATCGCCTACGCCGGCATCCTCTCGCGCCACACGCTTTGCGCGACGAACACGACCGGCAAGGTCATCGCGGAGGCGACGGGGCTGAACATCCATCTTTTCATGAACGGCGCGCAGGGCGGCGACGAGCAGATCGGCGCGCGCATCGCGTACGACGAGATCGACCTCGTGCTCTATTTCCACGACCCGAACAGCCCCGAATACGAGGCGAGCATCGCGTATATCGCGAAGCTCTGCGACCAGAACCGCATCCCGCTGGCGACCAACTCCGGCACGGCGGAGGCGCTGGTGCTGGCGCTCGGCCGCGGCGACCTCGACTGGCGCGATATCGTGAACCCGAAGACGAAGCCGTTTATGGCGTAAGAGAAGAAAGAAGGAACCACCATGATGCAATCCCGCACCCACACCTGCGGACAGCTCCGCATCGAAAACGCGGGCGAGCGCGTCACGCTCGCCGGCTGGATGGAGAACGTGCGCGAGGTCGGCGGCAGCCTCGCCTTCGTCGTGCTCCGAGACTTTTACGGCACGACCCAGCTCGTCGTCGAGGACGCGAACCTGCTCGCGCAGCTCAAGGGCTACAACAAGGAGTCCACGATCTCCGTCACCGGCGTCGTGCGCGAGCGCGCGAGCAAGAACCCCAAGCTCCCCACCGGCGACGTCGAGATCGTGCCCGAGACCGTCGAGCTGCTCGGGCGCTGCCGCTACAACGAGCTGCCCTTCGAGATCAACCGCTCGCGCGAGGCGGACGAGACCGCGCGGCTCAAGTACCGCTACCTCGACCTGCGCAACCCTGCGGTCAAGGCGAACATCATCCTGCGCTGCAACGTCATCGCGGCGCTGCGCGCTGCGATGCTCGCGCACGATTTTCTGGAGATCACGACGCCGATCCTGACCGCGTCGTCGCCCGAGGGCGCGCGCGACTACCTCGTCCCCGCCCGCAAGCACCCGGGCAAGTTCTACGCGCTGCCGCAGGCGCCGCAGCAGTTCAAGCAGCTTTTGATGACCAGCGGCTTTGACCGCTACTTCCAGATCGCGCCCTGCTTCCGCGACGAGGACGCGCGCGGCGACCGCTCCCCCGGCGAGTTCTACCAGCTCGACATGGAGATGGCGTTCGCCACGCAGGAGGACGTGTTCGCGATCTGCGAGGACGTGCTGCCGCCGATCTTCGCGAAGTTCGGCACCTACGACATCGCCTCGAAGCCGCCGTTCCGCCGCATCGCGTACCTCGATGCGCTGGATACCTACGGCACGGACAAGCCGGATCTTCGCATCGACCTGACCGCGACCGACGTGACCGCGCTGTTCGACGGCACGGAGTTTGAGCCGTTCGCGGGCAAGACCGTCAAGGCGGTCGCGATCTCGGACTGCAAGCTCACGCGCAAGCAGATCGAGCAGCTCCTGACCGACTGCGAGGTGCAGAGCGGCAGCAAGGGCTACTGGTTCAAGACGGACGAGAGCGGCGCGCTCGCGGGCGGCGTGGCGAAGTTCGTGGACGCGGAAAAGGCGAAGGCGCTGCTCCCGCTCGCGCCGGACACGCTCGTGGTGCTCGCGGCGGGCGAGCTTGCGACCAAGATGGTCGGCGTCGAGATCAAGACCTTTGGGCGCGCCTGCGAGGGGCACATGGACAAGGAACGCTACGAATTCTGCTGGATCACCGACTTCCCGATGTACGAGATCGGCGACGAGAGCGGCGAGCTGGAGTTCTGCCACAACCCGTTCTCGATGCCCAAGGGCGGGCTGGACGTGCTGCTTCAGGCGGAGCGCGGCGAGCTCGACCCGCTGACGATCATGGCGGATCAGTACGACCTCGTGTGCAACGGCGTGGAGCTGTCGTCGGGCGCGGTGCGGAACCACGACCCCGAGATCATGGTCAAGGCGTTCGAGCTGGTGCGGCTCGGCGAGGACGACGTGAAGCGCAAGTTCCCCGCGATGTACAACGCGTTCTGCTACGGCGCGCCGCCGCACGCGGGCATCGCCCCGGGCGTTGACCGCATGGTGATGTTGCTCGCGGGCGAGGACTCGATCCGCGAGATCATCCCGTTCCCGATGAACAAGAACGCGCAGGACGTGATGATGGGCGCGCCGAGCGAGGTGACGCAAAAGCAGCTCGACGAGCTGCACATCGCGGTCACGGCGAACGAGGACGAATGAGCACCCATAAGCTCTACTACGACGACCCGTTTTTGCGGGAGTTCACCGCCCGCGTCGTCTCGTGCGAGGCGGCGAACGGCGGCTATGCCGTCGTGCTCGACGCGACGGCGTTCTACCCCGAGGGCGGCGGACAACCCGCCGACCGCGGGACGCTCGGCGGCGCGAGCGTGCTCGACGTACACGAGAAAAGCGGCGTGATCGCGCACCTGTGCGACGCGCCGCTGCCCGTGGGCGCGGAGGTCGCGGGCGCGCTCGACTGGGCGCGGCGCTTCGACCATATGCAGCAGCACTCCGGCGAGCACATCTGCTCGGGGCTGATCTGCGCGCGCTTCGGCTGCGACAACGTGGGCTTTCACATGGGCGCGGAGAGCGTCACCATCGACTTCAACGCCGACATTTCATGGGACGCGCTCATGGACGTCGAGCGCCGCGCGAACGAGTATATTTACGCAGACCGCGCCGTGGACGTCCGCTTCTATCGCGGCGCGGAGCTGGACGCGGTCGCGTACCGGAGCAAGAAGCCGCTGGATGGCGACGTGCGCATCGTGACCTTCCCCGACGCGGACTGCTGCGCCTGCTGCGGCACGCACGTCGCGCGCAGTGGGCAGGTCGGCGTCGTGAAATTCCTCTCCTGCCAGAGCTTCCGCGACGGCGTGCGCATCGAACTGCTCTGCGGCGGGCGTGCGTACCGCTATCTGTCCGCCGTATGGGAGCAGAACCTGCGCGTTGCGCAGTCGCTTTCGGCGAAGCCGCTCGAGAGCGCGGCGGCGGTGGCGCGGCTCGCGGATGAGCTGGGCGCGGTAAAGCTCCGCGCGGCGCGGCTCGAGGCGCAGGCGTTCGCGCGGAAGGCGGCGGACTATCAGGGCGCGGGCGACGTGCTGCTGTTCGAGGAGGGCTTGAGCGCCGATGGCGTGCGGCGGCTGTGCGACGCGGTGATGGGCGTCTGCGGCGGGCGCTGCGCGGTCTTTTCCGGCGCGGACGGCGCGTGGAAGTACGCGGTCGGGCAGTCCGGCGGCGACCTGCGCGAGCTGGTCAAGGCGCTCAACGCAACGCTCCGCGGGCGCGGCGGCGGCAAGCCGGCGTTCGCGCAAGGCAGCGCGGGCGCGACGCGCGCGGAGATCGAGGCGTTTTTTGAAAAACTGTAAAACTGTTTCCTGAAACCGTTTCTTCTTTCGTTGCGTCGAAAGAAGAAATG
>JAFSZQ010000097.1 GCA_017458885.1 Oscillospiraceae bacterium | reverse complement strand
GGCGTCCCGCGAATACGGAGGCTTAGCTCAGCTGGTTAGAGCGCTCGCTTCACACGCGAGAGGTCTGCAGTTCGAATCTGCAAGTCTCTACCAAAAAGAAAAGATGCCGTAAGGCATCTTTTCTTTTTGGCAGAGCCCGCCGCGTTCTTTTTTGTTTGCACCTTGCATCGCCGGAAAATGTCCGATAAAATAAAAAAACAAACCGAACGAAGGGAGGGGAAATGCCGTGATCGTGATGGATCTGGAGTGGAACCGCAGCTATGACAAAAAGAGGCTCGACGAGATCTTGCAGATCGGCGCGGTGCGCGTCGCGGAAGCGGGCGGACGTATCCTCTCGACCTTCGACGCCTTCGTCAAGCCCCGCGTGCACAAACGCTTTGACCCGGGCGCGCGGAAGCTGCCCGACCTGCAGCGATCCATCGACTGCGAGACCACCTTCGCCGAGGCGTGGGCGGCGTTCACCGACTGGTGCGGCGACGAGCGCGTGTTCGCGTTCTGGGGCCCCGACGATTTCGGCGTCATCCGGCAGAACTGCGCCTACTGGGGCGTCCCCGCCTTCGAGCCGGAGCGCGTGTACGACTTCCAGCGCGCGTTCGCCCACGCCTACGGCGAGCATGCGCCGGTGATGGCGCTCTGGCGCGTGGTGGACTATCTGGGCATCCCCGAGGTCTTCGAGTTCCACAACGCGCTTTACGACGCGATGTATACCGCGCTCGTCGGCGCGTGGCTGCGGCAGGAGGATTTGGACTACGCGCCGCCCAAGCGCGTCAAGCGTCCGCCGCCGCGCCGCAGGCAAAAACGGGCGCGTCCGCGCGAGGAGAGACAGGCGTGAACCCGCTCCATCGCCGCGTTGCATCGGGCGAGCTGCCCGCGGGCGCGAAGAAGTTGAGCTTCCGGTCCGCGAGGCGCATCGTCACATCGCGGGACGTGAAGCACTCGCCGTCGAGACAGGTGACGACGTCCTCCCGCTCCGAGACGATCCGCACCTCCGGCACGGCGCGGCAGGAGGCGAACGCGGGGAACTTGGCGTAATTGCCCTTGCTGTAGGGGCCGACGAACTGCAAAAAGCGCGCGCGGGAGACCTGTTTTACCACCAGCGTGTGGAGCACGCCGTCGGTCATGCCCGCCTCGGCGACGGGCATAAAGCCGCCGCCGTAGTAGCGTCCGTTGCATACCGCGATGACGGAAAAATCCTTCGCCGCCAGCTCCTCGCCGCCGAGCAGCACCGTCCAATGGCTGCCGATGCCCTTGAAGAGAAAGTTGACGATCAGCGACGCGATGTAGCTGCCCTTGCCGTGGAGCAGCGGCAGCGAGGAAAACCGATGTACGTCCCGCGCGATGCGCGCGTCCACGCCGCTGCACGCGATGGTCAGGCACAGCCGCCCGTTGCAGTCGATGAGGTCGAGCGCGCGCGCCTCGCCGTCCCAGAGGTTTTCGGGGTCGGCGAACTTCGCGGCGTCCGCGCCGAAGTTCTTGAGCAGGTCGTTGCCCGTGCCGATGGGGACGACGGTCATCGCCGCGTTCGCGAAGCCCGCGATGCCGTTCGCGACCTCGTTCGCCGTGCCGTCGCCGCCGCAGGCGTAGAGCCGCACCTAGCCGCCGCGCGCGGCGGCGTCGCGCGCGAG
>JAFSZQ010000096.1 GCA_017458885.1 Oscillospiraceae bacterium | reverse complement strand
GTGCCGGCGAGCGCGTAGGGACGCCCCAGAAACGCCGCCGCGTCCGCCACGTCGCCGCGCTCCACCAGCGCGCGGATGTGCGTGGAGCTGACGGTCACGCCGCGGAGCTCCACCTTGGGGATGACGTCGCAGCCGACGCCGCGCTCCGCGCACCACGCGCGCAGCAGCTCCGGCGTGCCCTCGTTTTTGTAGCCGAAGCGATAGTCGTGCCCCGCGACGAGGTGGACGGCGTGATGCCGCGCGGCGAGCGTCTCGAGAAAGTCGCGCCACGGCGTCGCCATCATCGCGCGGTCAAACGGCGCGACGATGGTCGTCTCCACGCCGTAACACTCGCGGATGAGCGCGGCGCGCTCGTCCGCGCCGGTGAGCAGCGGCACGCGCGCGCCCGTGACGAACGCGCGCGGCGAGCGGTCGAACGTGAACGCCGCCGCCGTCGCGCCCAGCGCGTTCGCGCGCTCCACGGTCTTGCGCAGCAGCGCGCCGTGTCCGATGTGTACGCCGTCGAAAAAGCCGAGGGCGATGACCTTTCGTTCTGCCATATCCTCATCCGCCAAAAAAGTTTTTTACCGCCGTCAGCACGCCGCTCTCCGCGCGCGAGAGCGCGAGGAACGCGCCGGAGCGCGCGTAGACGCGGTACATCCCGTCCGCGGCGTTTGCGTACAGCGGGTTCCCGCAGAGGCAGCGGCGCTCCGTCTCCGCGTCCGCGATGCGGTACGCGGGGTACTGCCGGAACAGGCTGTCCACGGGGCGCAGCAGCGCCGCGCCGCGTTCGACCGCCTCGTCGAGCGGCACCGCTTCCGCGAGCGTCCAGCCCGCCGCCATCGTGCGCGTGAGCGCGCTCATGCAGCCGCCGCAGCCGAGCGCCGCGCCGACGTCGTGGCAGAGCGTGCGGACGTACGTCCCCTTGGAGCAGACGACGCGCAGGCTCCAGTCGCCGCGCGCGTCGCGTCCCAGCAGCTCCAGCTCGTAAACGGTGACGCGGCGCGGCGCGCGCTCCACCGTGACGCCCTTGCGCGCCAGCTCGTAGAGCTTCTTGCCCTGTATCTTGACCGCCGAGTACATCGGCGGCACCTGCTCAAGCTCGCCAGTGAAGCGCGGCAAAACCGCGCGCAGCCCGTCCTCGGTCACGTTGACGGGCGCTTCGGACAGCACCGTGCCGCTCGTGTCCTGCGTGTCGGTGACGACGCCGAGCCGCAGCGACGCGCGGTATTCCTTCCCGCCGTCCTCGGCGAACGAGACGGCTTTCGTCGCGCGCCCGACGAACACGGGCAGCACGCCCGTCGCCATCGGGTCGAGCGTCCCCGCGTGCCCGACGCGCTTTTCACGGTAGACGCCGCGCAGCTTGGCGCACACGTCCATGCTCGTCCAGCCCGCGGGCTTGTCGATGACGATGATCCCGTCAGGCATTGCCGACCTCGATGCACGCGCGCACGATGGCGCGCTTCGCCTCCTCGCCGCTCATGCCCGTGATGACGCAGCCGGACGCCGCCTTGTGCCCGCCGCCGCCAAATTTCTCGCACACGCGCGTCGCGTTGACGCGCGGGCCCGTGCGGACGCTGATCTTCCAATCGCCGTTCTCCTGCTCCTTCATCGTCACGGAGCAGTCCTGCCCCTCGACCAGCCCGCCGAGGGCGGCGAGGTCGTCCATATCGTTCTCGGTGAGCGCCAGCTCGCGGACGAGCGAGCGCGGCACCTGCACGACGACGACGCGCCCGCCGTCGAAATACTCCATCTCGCGCAGCAGGCGCCCCTCGAGCGCGAGGCGCTTTTGGCTCTTCGTGCGGAACAGCGCCTTGTTGACGCCGCGCACGTCGATGCCGGTCTCCATCAGCGCCGCCGCGACGCGGTGCGTGTTCGCGGTCACGTTCGAGTACACGAAGCAGCCCGTGTCCGTGCTGACCGCGACGTAGAGCGGCAGCGCGACCTCCGGCGTGAGCTGCCCCAGCGCGGCGGCGACCTCATAGAGGATCTCGCCGCAGGCGGCGCGTTCGGGGCAGACGCAGCTCTCGGCGGCAAAGCCCTCGTAGCTCGGATGGTGGTCGATGGCGAGGTCGACGCGCGTTTTGAGCGGCGCGGCGTTGTCGGGAAACAGCGACAGCGCCGCGAGATCGACGGACACGACCGTGTCGTATGCGTAATCGTCCGCCGCCCACAGCGCGTCCACATAGGGCGCGTAACGCTCCGTGACCTCGGCGTTGCGGAGCAGCCACGCGGTCTTGCCGAGCGCGCGCAGCAGCAACGCCAGCGCCGCCGCGCAGCCGAGGGTATCCCCGTCCGGGCGGCGGTGGGTCAGGATCAGATAGTTGTCGTGTGCGCGGAGCCAGTCCGCGACTTCCCGCGGCGCGATCATCCGTTCCCGTCCTCCAGCACGATGTCGGCGTTGGCGGGGTTCGCGGGCTTGACGACGTTCGGGTCGCGCAGCATCTCGAGGATGTGCGCGCCGTACTCGATGGAGTCGTCGGCGGTGAATTGCAGCTCCGGCGTATAGCGAAGCTGCACCGCCGCGCCCAGCTCGCGCCGCAGATAGCCCGCCGCGCTCTTGAGCCCCTTGACGACGTCCTTCTCGCGCGCCTTGTCGAGCACGCTGACGAACACGCGGCAATAGCGCAGGTCGGTGGTGGTATCGACGTGCGTGACGGTCACCATCCCGCCCTGCACGCGCGGGTCCTTCACGGTGCGCAGGAGCGAGGACAGCTCCTTTTGTATTTCCTCGTTGATGCGGTGGATGCGGTTGTTCATTGCATGGCTCCTTTTTTTGCGCAAAAGGGCGGTTCCTGAAACCATTTCTTCTCTTTCCCTTCGAAAGAGAAGAAATGGTTTCAGACTTCCAAAGAAGAGAAAGGGGCTTGTCGGCGATATTCCTTATGATTTTGGGGTTATCGCGCCTACATTACGCGGGTTTGCCCGTGCCGGTTGGCGTTTGCCACCCCTTATTCGACCGTTGCGAAGACAGCAAGGCGGAGCGACGCAGGCAGCCGGACGCACGGGAACATCGCGCCGCCGGAGGCGGCAATCGTGGCGAAGTCAGTGACGTTACGAAAACAGCGTCATATTTTTTCAGAAATCCAACGACCTTTATAAAATATCGCCGATAAGCATTTTTCTCTACGGAAGTTTGAAACCATTTCTCTTTTGGGGCGCCAAAAGAGAAACGGTTTCAAGAGCGTTACTGCTCGATCTCCTCCATCACAAACGCCTCGATGACGTCGCCGAGCTTCACGTCGTTGAACTTCTCGAAGCTCAAGCCGCACTCGTAGCCGGAAGCTACCTCCCTGACCGCGTCCTTGAACCGCTGGAGCGACGCAAGCGCGCCCTCGTGCACCACCACGCCGTCGCGCACGATGCGCACCTCGCTCCCGCGCTGGAGCTTGCCGTCCGTGACGTAGCAGCCCGCGACCGTGCCGACGTTCGAGACCTTGTAGGTCTGGCGCACCTCGGCGTGGCCCAGGACGACCTCGCGGAATTTCGGCGCGAGCATCCCCTTCATCGCCGACTCGATCTCGTCGATGGCGTCGTAGATGACGCGGTACATCCGCATATCGACGTGCATCCGCTTCGCGCTCTCCGCCGCCGCGGCGTCGGGGCGGATGTTGAAGCCGACGATGATCGCGCCCGCCGTGGAGGCGAGCATCACGTCGCTCTCGTTCACCGCGCCGACCGCGCCGTGGATCACGCGCACGCGCACCTCGTCGTTCGACAGCTTCTCCAGCGAGCTCTTGACCGCCTCGACGCTGCCCTGCACGTCCGCCTTGACGATCAGGTTCAGGTTCTTCATCTCGCCCGCCTGGATCTGGCTGAACAGGTCTTCGAGCGAGACCTTCTGCATCGGCGCGTTCGCCTTGAGCTTTTCCTCCTCCTTGCGCTGCTCCACCAGCTCGCGCGCAAGGCGCTCGTCCGCGACGGCGTTGAACGTCGCGCCCGCGCCGGGCACGTCGCCGAGACCCGTGATCTCGACCGGCACGCTGGGGCCCGCCTCGGTCATGCTCCTGCCGTTGTCGCCGGTCATCGCGCGCACGCGCCCGACGGCGGTGCCCGCGATGATGATGTCGCCGCGATGCCGCGTGCCGTTCTGGACGAGCAGCGTCGCCACGGGGCCGCGCCCCTTGTCGAGCCGCGCCTCGATGACCGTGCCGCTCGCGGCGCGGTTCGGATTCGCCTTCAGCTCGCCCATCTCGGCGGTCAGCGCCACGTTCTCGAGCAGGTCGTCCACGCCCATGCCGGTCTTCGCGGAGATCGGGCAGACGATGGTATCGCCGCCCCAGTCCTCGGCGAGCAGACCGTGCTCGGTGAGCTGCTGCTTGATGCGCTCGGGGTTCGCGTCCGCCTTGTCCATCTTGTTGATGGCGACGATGATCGGGATGCCCGCCGCCTTGGCGTGGTTGATGGACTCGATCGTCTGCGGCATGATGCCGTCCTCCGCCGCGACGACGAGGATGGCGATATCCGTCACCATCGCGCCGCGCGCGCGCATGGACGTGAACGCCTCGTGGCCCGGGGTGTCCAGGAACGTGATGGGCTTGCCCTTGATCTGCACCTGATACGCGCCGATGTGCTGCGTGATGCCGCCCGCCTCGCCGCTGGCGACGTGCGCGTTGCGGATATAGTCGAGCAGCGACGTCTTGCCGTGGTCAACGTGGCCCATGACCACGACGACGGGCGCGCGGAGCTGCAGCTCCTCCTCGGTATCCTGATGGTCGTCGATGAGCTGCTCCTCGATCGTGACGACGACCTCCTTCTCGACCTTGCAGCCGAGCTCTTCCGCGACGAACGACGCGGTATCGAAGTCGATGATCTGCGAGAGCGACGCCATGACGCCGTTCTTCACAAGGCACTTGACGACCTCCGCGCCCGTCTTCTTCATGCGGGAGGCAAGCTCCTGCACGCTGATCTCGTCGGGGATCTTGACGGTGACGGGCGTCTTTTTGAGCGCCTCGAGCTGGAGCCGGCGCATCCGCGCCGCCTCCTCCTGCCTGCGCTTGTTGGAGAACGTCGGCGCGCCGCCGCGGCCGCGGTTCTTGCCCGCGTTGCGGAACTTCTCCTTGTTGCCGCTCTGCTCGGCGCGGCGTCCGCCGCCGCCGGAGCGGTCCGCCATGTCCTGAAGGCGCTCGTCGTACTTGTCGAGGTTGACGTTCACCGCCTTGCGCGTATCGACGATCTTCTTCTCCGGCACGCGGGTCATCGCCTGCGTGTTCTTCTCCTTCTTCGGCGCGGAGGGCTGCGCGGGGGCGGCGGCGCCTTCGGCGGGCGCGGCGCTCTGCTGCGGCGTGTTCTGCCGCGGCGCGCTCTGCTCCGCCGCCGGAGCGGTCTCCGCCGGCGCCTCCTCCTTCTCCTGATAGGTATCGGCGAAGATCGTCGCGATCTCCACCTGATTCTTCTGCGTCAGGTACTCAAAGAGGATCGACAGCTCGCGCTCGTCCAGCACCTGGGAAGGCCCCTTCACCGTGTCCGTATAAGTCTTGAGGACGCCGACGACGTCCTTGCTGCTCATGCCAAACTCCTTGGCGAGCACGGACACCTTGTTCTTGTTCTGTACCGTTGTTGCCATAAAATACCTCCAGATGCTAGCTTAAAAAACACAACGCAAGCCGCTTCGCTTCATTTGCGCCGTCCGCGCCGCAAATTTTTGTCGTGGCGCTTTTGCTCCTCTTTCCGCGCGGCGGCGCGCGCCGCCTTGACGGACAGCTTCTCCGCAAGCGCGCCGTACTGCGTTTCGTCGAGCGCGGCGAGCCTCTTCGCGACCGCCTCGGCGAAGCCGACGTCGGTCACGGCGAGCATCGCGCAGGACGCGCGCCCCACGGCGCGCCCGAGCGCGTCCTTGTCCGCGGGGATGCGCGCGAGCAGGCACTGTCCCACGTCGGCAAAGTGCTTTGCGCGGCGCACGGTATTCTCTGCGGCGTCCGACGCGAGCAAGAGCAAACGCGCGTCGCGCGCCCTTGCCGCCGCGCCGACCGGCTCCTCGCCCGTCTCAAGCCGCCCCGCCTTCTTCGCGAGCCCGAGCAGCGACAGTATCCTATCCACCGTTCGCCATCTCCTGTTCCAGCGCGTCGTAGACCTCCGGCGGGATCGCCGCCGAGAACGCGCGCTCCAGCGCGCGGCTCTTACACGCCCGCTTGAGACAGTCCGCGCTGGGGCAGACATAGGCCCCGCGCCCGGGCTTCCTGCCGCCGAAGTCGAGCGAGACCGCGCCCTCCGGCGAGCGGACGACGCGGATCAGCTCGCGTTTGTCCTTCTTCTCGCGGCAGCCCACGCATTGCCGCTGCGGGGTCTTTTTGGGGGTCTGCATACCGTTTATCCCTTCGCCCGCTCCGCTTCGGCGGCGGCTTCCTCCGCCTCCTCCGCGCTGCCGCGGAAGGACTCGGGCTTGATGTCGATCTTGTAGCCCACGAGCCGCGCCGCGAGGCGGGCGTTCTGCCCCTCCTTGCCGATGGCGAGCGAGAGCTGGTCGTCCGGCACGATGACGCGGCACGCCTTGCCCGTGTCCGCCATCCAGACATCGGTGACGTCCGCCGGCGCGAGCGCCGCGGCGATATACTCCTCGGGCGCGTCGCTGTATTTGATGATGTCGATCTTCTCGCCGCCGAGCTCGCCGACGATGTTGTTCACGCGCTGCCCGTGTGGGCCGACGCACGCGCCGATGGGATCGACGTTGGGGTCGTTGCTCCACACCGCCATCTTCGTGCGGCTGCCCGCCTCGCGCGCGATGCTGCGGATCTCCACGGTGCCGTCGTAGATCTCGGGCACCTCCAGCTCGAACAGGCGCTTGACGAGCCCCGGGTGCGTGCGGGAGATGATGACCTGCGGCCCGCGGCTCAACCGGCGCACGTCCACGAGGTAGACCTTCACGCGCTGGCCCTCGGTCAGCGTCTCGCCCTTGACCTGCTCGCCGAGCATCAGCACCGCGTCGGTCGCGTCGGCGCCGTTGCCGATGCGGATGGCGGCGTTGCCGGTGCGCGGATCGATGCGCTGCACCACGCCGGTCAAAATCTCAT
>JAFSZQ010000095.1 GCA_017458885.1 Oscillospiraceae bacterium | reverse complement strand
CTCCGGCATCCTCGACGGCATGACCGTCAAGGACGCCATCCCGTACATGAAGCAATACGCCATCGAGCAGGGCTGGGGGAAGGAGAAGACCAACTTCAAGCTGCGCGACTGGGTGTTCTCCCGCCAGCGTTACTGGGGCGAGCCGATCCCGCTCGTGAACTGCCCCGACTGCGGCTGGGTGCCCGTTCCCGAGGAGGAGCTGCCGCTCGTGCTGCCGCAGGTCGAGAGCTACGAGCCGACCGACGACGGCGAGAGCCCCATCTCCAAGATGACCGACTGGGTCAGCACGACCTGCCCGAAGTGCGGCAAACCGGCGAAGCGCGAGACCGACACGATGCCGCAGTGGGCGGGGTCGAGCTGGTACTATTTGCGCTACATGGACCCGCGCGACGACCGCGCCGCCGTCTCGCATGAGGCGGAGGAGTACTGGGGCCCCGTGGACTGGTACAACGGCGGCATGGAGCACACGACGCTGCATCTGCTCTACAGCCGCTTCTGGCATAAGTTCCTCTACGACCTCGGCGTCGTACACACGAAGGAGCCGTACGCCAAGCGCACGAGCCACGGCATGATCCTCGGTCAGAACCCGCACTATGTCGGCAACGCCAAGACCGAGGCGGAGAAGGAGGCGCTCCTCGCCAAGTATGGCGCGTTCGCGCAGCGCCCCGCGGTGAAGATGTCGAAGTCGCTCGGCAACGTCGTCAACCCCGACGACGTGGTGAAGGCGTACGGCGCGGACACGATGCGGCTCTACATCATGTTCATCGGCGACTTTGAGAAGACCGCGACGTGGAGCGACGAGGCGGTGAAGGGCAGCAAGCGGTTCCTCGACCGCGTGTGGAACCTGCTCGACATGGCAACGGACGGGAAGGACGTCTCCGAGAAGAACGAGGCGACCGTCCACAGGACCATCAAGAAGGTCACGGGCGATATCGACGACCTCAAGATGAACACCGCGATCGCGGCGCTCATGGCGATGGTCAACGAGTTCTACGCAAACGGGCTCTCGCGCGGCGACTTCAAGGCGCTGCTGCTGATGCTCTCGCCGTTCGCGCCGCACATGGTCGAGGAGCTGTGGGAGCTCGCGGGCTTTGCCAAGGCGACGGGGACGATGGCGATGCAGCAGCCGTGGCCGCGGTACGACGAGCGCAAGACCGTCGCCGCGACGGTCGAAATGGCGGTGCAGGTGCAGGGCAAGCTGCGCGGCACGATCACCGTGCCGACCGACAGCGGCGAGGAGACCGTCGTCGCCGCGGCAAGGGCGAACGAGAAGGTCGCCAAGGCGCTCGAGGGGATGCAGCTCGTCAAGACGATCCTCGTGAAGAACAAGCTGGTCAACCTGATCGTGAAGCCGATGTGACAGGAAATTTCGTTTTTCTCGAAAAAATTTGTTGACAAGCCCCCGCGATTTCAATATAATGCTCTACGCCAATATACCAATGGCTCTACTGAGCGCCCTGGAGACAGCCGGGCGCATCGGAGGGAGGGAAATATAGATGTCTGAAGTGCATATCAAGGACGGCGAATCTCTGGACAGCGCGCTCAAGCGTTTCAAGAGGAGCTGCGCCAAGGCAGGCATCGTGGCGGAGGTGCGTCGCCGCGAGGCGTACGAAAGCCCCAGCGTCAAGCGTCGCAAAAAGAGCGAGGCAGCGCGCAAGAACCGCAACAAACGCTATTACTGAAAAAGAGAGGACGCCTTCGGCGTCCTTCTTTTTTGAGGGAGGCATCATGGCTTTTTCCTTGATCCCCGACTATGTGTTCAGCGATTATACCGCCGTCACGCCGGAATTTTTACACGCGCATGGCGTCGAGCTGCTGCTCTGCGACCTCGACTACACGCTCGCGCCCAAGTCGCAGAAGGAGCCGGACGCCGCGCTGCTCGCGTGGGTCGCGGCGCTCCGCGGGAGCGGCGTCGCGATGGAGGTCGTGTCCAACAACCGCTCCGGCAGGCGCGTCGGGCGGTTCTGCGAGCGCCTCGGCGTCGGTTACGTCGGACACGCGGGAAAGCCGTCCGCGCGCGGGTACCGCGCGGCGATGGCGAAGCACGGCGCGAGCGCCGCGCAGACCGCCGCGCTCGGCGACAAGCTGCTCACGGACGTGCTCGCGGCGAAGCGCGCGGGCGTCCTGATGTTGATGGTCGAGCCGAGCGGCGGGCCGGTCGGCTCGTGGAACCGCGTCCTGCACGCGCTGCAGGAGCCGTTCAAGCGCGCCTGCCCGTGCGACGGGCGCGGCGCAAATTAGGGCTTGCATTGCCGCGCGATATGAGATAAAATACCAAAGGTTAAAGTTCACATCAGAGGAAGCGAGCTCCTCTGGAAATAGGGAGGAAACAATTATGGCAACGATCACCGCCGGCGATTTCCGCAACGGCAAGCTCTTTGAGATGGACGGCAAGGTCTATCAGGTCGTCGAGTTCCAGCACGTCAAGCCCGGCAAGGGCGCGGCGTTCGTGCGCACGAAGATGAAGAACGTCATCACCGGCGGCGTCACCGAGACGAGCTTCAACCCCACCGCGAAGTTCGAGGAGGCGTTCATCGAGCGCAAGGACATGGCGTACAGCTACGCCGACGGCGACCTGTACTATTTCATGGATCAGGAGACCTATGAGATGGTGCCGATCAACAAGGAGATGCTCGGCGATCCGTTCCGCTTCGTGACGGAGAACACAGTCTGCAAGGTGCTCTCCTACAAGGGCAGCGTGTTCGGCATCGAGTGCCCGAACTTCATGGACCTGGAAGTGACCAAGACCGAGCCGGGCCTCGCGGGCAACACCGCCACCAACACGCTCAAGCCCGCGACGGTCGAGACCGGCGCGGAGGTGCGCGTGCCGCTGTTCATCAACGAGGGCGACAAGATCCAGATCGACGCCCGCACGGGCGAGTATATCGGACGCGCAAAATAAGCATACTATCGTATGCTTATTTTGCGGTCTGAATCGAGATCGCCGTATTTTCTCGCCGCTTGAGCGGCAACCGAAAATACATGGCTGCGCAATGCCGCGAGCGGCATTGCCGTCCGCGCAAACAACAAGCCGAAAGGGGTTATTGACATGGGCGTTTCTGAAAAGGTCGCGTATCTCAAGGGGCTGCTCGAGGGGCTGAAACTCGACGAAAGCTCCGAGACCGGCAAGGTGTTCCGCGCCATCGCCGACGTGCTCGGCGAGATCGCGCTGGAGCTGGAGGATCTGACCGACGAGGTCATGGAGATCAGCGACGGACTGGACGTCGTCAGCGACGATCTGGAGGACGTCGAGGAGCTGGTCTATGACGAGTTCGACGACGAGGACGACGAGCCGCTCTACGCCACGACCTGCCCGCAGTGCGGGGAGGAGGTCTACTTCGACGAGGACGAGCTGGAGGACGGCGCGATCGCCTGCCCGAACTGCGGCGCGACGCTGGAGTTCGACGCGGAAGACCTCGGCGTGGACGACGGGGACGAGTAAGAGAAAAATCGCATAAAAAACACCGCCGTTCGGCGGTGTTTTTTTATGCTCATACGCGCTTGCAGCACGTCGCGATGGTGTCCAGCATCCCCTGTATCTGCGGCGTGATGACCTTGTTTTTGTGGTAGAGGAGCTGGCGCCACTGGCGCATGACGCACCCCGCCACCGGCAGGGCGGCGAGCCGCTCCCGATGGATGCTCTTTTCCACCGCGTAGCGGGGCAGCACCGAGAGATACTGCGGGTTCGCGCTCAGCAGCTTGATGACGAGCACGTCGCTCTCCAGCTCGCAGAACGGCTCGATGGCGAGGTCGTGGTGGGCGAGCTCCAGATCGAACCGGTCGCGGTAGGGGTTGTTCCGGTTCATCATCACGAAGGGATGCCCCACGAGGTCGAAAAGGCTCACGCTCACGCGCTTTGCGAGCGGGTTTTCGACGTTCGTGACGACGACGATCTCGTCCTCTGCCTCGAACACCTTGGCGAACTGCGCGTCGTGGAGCTGCTCGTCGAGCGTGTAGACGAGGTCGATCTCGTTTTTGATCAGCAGCTCCTTCAGCCGCGCCGCGTTGTCGCAGTGGATGCGGGTCACGACGTGGGGGAACCGCTCGTGGAACGCCGGCACGATGTCCGCGAACGACACGGTCATCAGCGAGTCCAGCGTGCCGACGCGCACGGTGCCTGTCAGATCCTTGTTCTCGGTGGCAAACGTGCTCGCGCGGGACACCGCGCTCACGACGTCGCGGGCGTAGGCGACGAAGTCCGTGCCGTACTGCGTGATGGAGACGCTCTTGCCGATGCGGTCAAAGAGCTGCACGCCCAGCTCGCGCTCAAGCTGCTGGATCTGGACGGTGACGGCGGACTGGGAGTAGTCCAGCGCCTCCGCCGCCTTGGAAAAGCTCTTGAGCTCGGTCACTTTCAGAAACGTGTTGAGGTTGCGGATCTCCATAGGCGCCTCTTTTCATGCAAGAAAATAAAACAAATATAAAAATATATTAATAAAAGCAGAACGCCTTGTCAAGAGGAGATGTGACGGAGCCTCACCGCAGGAGCCACAGGTCGAGATCGACCTTGCCGGAAAAGCCCGCGACGCTGCCCTTGTCGGTGTACTGCCATATGGCGAAGTCGTAGACGAACGCGGGGTACGCGCCGTCGTACTGTCCGGCGTACCACACGCCGTAGTCCGTAAGGCGGGTCAGGTCGTACTTCAGATAGCCGTCGTGGGTATTCATGTAGACCATCGGCGTATGGCCCGCCGCCTTGACGCGCTCGCAGAACGCGACCGCGCAGCCGCACACGACGCTGACGGGCAGCCCGTTCGTGCGCGCGTCCGCGCTGCCGGCGGTCTCCCAGTCGAAGACCACGGGGGCGTCGATCGTCTTGCCGCGCAGCTTCGCGAGGACGTAGTCCGCCTCCTCGACCGCCTCCGCCTCGGTGATCGCCTGCGAGTAGAAGTAGACGCCGACCTTCAGCCCCGCCGCGCGCGCGCCGGCGTAGTACTCCTCGAACTTCGCGTCGTCGTAGAGATCGCCGGACTGCTGGTAGCGCCCGCCGACGCGCAGTATCGCAAAGCCGATGCCGTCCGCCGCCGCTGCGCGCCAGTCCACGTCGCCCTGGTAGCGGCTCGCGTCCACGCCGCGCAGCGCCGTGACGCCCTGCTCCGTATAGGTCATCGTCTTGCCGGAGCCGGAGAAGCCGTTTTTGTCGTAGACGTTGAGCGCGACGCCTCGCGCGACCTCCAGCGTGCGCGAGCCGTAGGTCACGCTCTGCCGCGTGTCCAGCGCGGCGGCGCGGCGCAGCCGCCACACGATGGCGGAGATTTCGGCGCGCGTGAGGGAGCGGTCCGGGCGGTAGACGGGCAAGCCGTCCTCGGTGCTGCCCTCGAGCACGCCGATCTCCGCGAGCGCGGTGACAAAGCCGTCGTCCGCGTCGACGAAGGGCGTCGCCGCGAAGGACTGTCCGAAGCCGAGCGCGAGCGCCGCGAGGCGCGCGACGTTTCGCCGCGTGATGGGCGCGTTCAGGTCGGCGAGCGCGGCGGCGGGGAGCCAGCCGCGCGCCGCGGCATAGGCGGCGTAGCCGCTCGCCCAGCGTTCGTCGACGGGCGCCTGCTCGGGATGTCCCGCCGCAAGCAGGAGGAGCTTGAGCGCCTCACCCGTCGCGGCGGGGAGATCGGGGGCGTAGCTGCCGTCGTCGCGCCCGTTGATGACGCCGTCCGCGCTGAGCTCCATCACATAGTCGTAGTACCAGTCCTTCTCCCGCACGTCGCCGTAGCCGGAGGCGTAGACGTTCTTCTCCCACACGGCGCTGCCGCTGCGGTCGCCCGCGACGGCGTCGCCGAGGCGGACGACCGACCCGTCCGCCGTCCGGATCCCCGCGCACGTCCAGCCGAGGCGGAACATCGCGGGGAAGGCGTCGTAGACCCCGCCGCGCTCGTAGACGGCGAAGTCGGTGGCGTAGGCGACGCCGTCCTCCCGCGTGACGGCGAGGTAGCAGAATTCGCCCGCGCGCGAGAGGTCGCCGTCGAGGTAGAGCGCCGCCTCCTCGAGCCGCCGCGCGGCGAGCCCGGGCAGCACCTTGCCGTCCGAGTGGCACCACACGCCGAACGCGCGCGCCGTCTCGCGGCGCGAGAGCGACACTTTTGCGCTCGCGAGCTGTTGCAGCAGGCTGGTGCCGCTGAGCCACGACGTGCCGAAGTTGTAGGCGAAGTCCGCCAGCGCGTCGAACTGTCCCTGCGTGAACGCGACGCCGTTTTGCGCCGCGAACGTGTTGAGCGCCGCCTCGGCGGGGCGCAGCGCGTCGCGCAGCAGCGCCTCCGCCTCCGATTCGGTGACGCCGTTCGGGTAGGCGTCCTTCGCGACCTGTGTGCCGTAGCCGACGTACCACTTGCCGCCGCTGGCGTAGGCGTTCGCGGAGAAGCCCTCGTACCGCTTGATGAGCGCGAGACAGCCCTCGCCCGCCGTCATGCCCTCGGCGCGGGCGGGCGGGGGGCAGCAGACCGCCTGCGCGAGCAGGCAGGCGAGCAGCGCGAGCGCGGTCAGGGAGCGGCGGAACTGTTTCATGAGAGCGTCTTCCTTTGTGTTAGATTATGTCAACGAGCAGAATACCACAAAAAGCGACGGGGCGCAACCAAAAATCCAAAATACTGTGGAGGAACGAAGAGGATTGACAAAATCGTAAAAATTCTGTATATATGTCGACAGCCCAATGATTTGGGTCACCGGAAATGGGGCAGGAGACGCCAAAGCAACGGTAAAAGTGGCTGGCTATCATCTCCGAAAGGAGGTGAAGTCTTATGCGGATTACATTTCACATCGGATCGTTTACCGTCCAGATCGTGATCGGTAGGACTCATAAGAAAAACCGCCACTCGGCAAAGTGACGGTTTTTCGAGCTGAAAAGCCCACAAAATAAACCCTAACAGAAGCCAGCCGCTTGTTGCGGCGTCTTCTGTCTTTTATTATAGCGTATCGCGGCAAAAAGTCAATGCCTTTTTGCGCCTTTACAGTCCCAGCTCCACCGCGCGGCGGAAGCGCACCTCGCCCGCGAGCGCGCGGTCGATCTGTGCGATGAGCGCGTCGCGGTCGCGGTTGAGCGTGCCCTTGAGCGGGAGGTAGTTGCTTGCGTGGTTCGAGCGGAACACGCTGCCCTCGCTGTCGATGTGCTGCAAAATGAGGCGGTTTTCGAGCGCCAGCTCCCGCGGCCCCAGCATCGTCAGCTCGCCGCGCTCGATCCATTCGTGCAGCGGCGTGCCGCTGTAGACGCGCAGCGTCAGCATCGCGACGTAGTCCGCCTTGATGCGCGAGAGCGCCGCGGCGGTGGCGAGGGCGTGCTCCTCGCTCCGCTCCTTGCCGCCCATGCCGTTGATCGCGGTGACCGAGAGCGCCATCCCCGCCGCCTTTGCGCGCAAGGAGTGCTCGATGATCTGCTCCGCCGTCACGCCCTTGTCGTACTTGGCGAGCAGCTCCTCCAGTCCGCTCTCCAAGCCGACGTAGACCATCGCGAGCCCGTGCTCGCGCAGCGTTTTCAGCTCCGCGTCGGTCTTTCGCATCAGCGCCTTGGTCGAGGCGTAGGCGCTCACGCGCTCACACTCGGGGAAGTGCTCGCGGATGTGGTCGAGCACCGCGAGCAGGTAGTCCATCGGCAGGATCAGCGCGTCGCCGTCGGCGAGGAACACGCGCTCGATGCGCGGGTAGTACGCCCGTGCCTCCGCGAGGTCGCCCAAGACCTGCTCGAGCGGGTTGATGGAAAACTGCTTCGCCTTGTACATGATACAAAACGCGCATTTGTTGTGGCTGCACCCGAGCGTACACTGGACGATCAGGCTGTGCGCCTCGCTGGGCGGGCGGTAGACGGCGCCGGAATAATGCATTTCAATCCTCCTTTTTCAGCTTGCCTTCGCACTTCTCCATGAAGCGCGCGACGTCGATATAGGCGCGCCGATGCGTGCCTTCGCCGATCAGCCCCGCCTCGTCGTAGGCGCTGACCTTGAACTCCGCGATCTTGCCGTTTGCCGAGAGCGCGACGAACTCCGCCGCTGCGCGCACGGGCATCCCGACGGGGGAGGGCGAGACGTGCGCGATCTCCAGATATGTGCCGACGCTGCTCCTGCCCTCCGGCAGCCCCTGCTGCATGAGCAGGAACGCGGCGTTCTCCATCATCGCGATCATCCACGGCGTGCCGAATACATGCATCGCGCCGCTGCCCAGGCTCCGCGCGGTGTTTTCCTCGGCGACGGCGCCCGTGACTTCATAGGTATCTCCGATCTGCATGGTTTCCTCCTGTGCTTCAAATATCCCCGAACGCCGCGAGCTGCTCACGGCAGGAGAGAACGTGCTCGATGAACAGCTTCGTGATCGACGACGGCTCCGCGCCGCGCTTGATCGCCAGCCCCACGTCGCGGAACTGCGTCACGTCCAGCGGCAGCCGCACGACGCGGTAGCGGCGCGGGTGCAGGATCAGGTCGTGCACCACGCTCACGCCCAGCCCGCTCTCCACCATCGCCATCAGCGCGAAGTCGTTCGTCGCCTCGTAGGCGATGTTCGGGCGCTCCGGCAGCGAGTCGAGGAAGCGGTCGATCTCCATGTCCGGCGTCTCGTTGAGCTTGATGAAGTCCTCCGACGTGAGCCGATGGACGGGGAAGCGCGACTCCCCCGCGAGGGGATGCCCCTCCGGCAGGATCGCCACAAAGGAGTCGCGCAGCAAAAACATCGTCTCGAACTCCGGCGCGGCGGGCATGGCGAGAAAGCCGCAGTCCACCGTGCCGCGGCGCAGCCAGCCGGACACGTCCTCGTATTCGCCGCCCAGAAGCTGGATGCGGATGTTGGGGTACTTCTCGTGGAACGTCTTGAGCACCTGCGGCAGCACGCTCGTGCCGAGGCTCGTGAAGCAGCCGATGCGCAGCAGCCCCGAGCGGAGCCCGTGCAGCTCCGACACCGCGAAGCCGAGGTCGTTGTACTCCTTGACCACCGCGCGGATCGCGGGCAGCAGCGCCAGCCCCTCGCTCGTCAGCTCGATGCCGGAGCGGGCGCGGCTCATGAGCTTGACCTGCCACTCGCTCTCAAGGTCGGCGATCATCTTGCTCACCGCGGACTGGGTGTAACCCAGCTCGCTCGCGGTCTGCGTGATGCTGCCCGTCTCCACCGTGCGGAGATAGGCGATGTACTTTCGGATGCTCATTTGGACACCCCCCGTTTCATCTTCTATCATATTCCTTTTTGGAATAAAATGCAATCAATACTTTCGCTTGCGATTTTTATGAGCAAATCTTACAATATGAAATGTGATATAGTGTGTTGGATTGTGCAAGTGCACAAAACGATGCACGAAAATTCGTGAAGGAGGCACAAAAAACATGATTCGTTATTCCGCAATCGGCGCGGTCGGTTATGTCTGCGGCGAAATGCTGCGCATGATGGTCGCGCACCCTGAGGGCAAGCTCGTCAACGTGCTCGACTCCTATGGCGTGGGCGACCCCATCTCGCTGCACCATCCGGCGCTGCGCGGGTTCTACGATCAGAAGATCATGGACCTGACGGAGGAGAACGTCCGCAAGACCGCCGAGGAGAGCGACGTGGTGTTCATCCAGGTCCCCTCCGGCGAGGTGCCGAAGTGGGCGGAGATCGTGCTTGCCGCGGGCAAGAAGATCATCGACATCGGCGCGGACATCCGCTTCCGCGACGTGGCGGTGTGGGAGAAGTGGTACGGCGCGAAGCACCCGAACCCCGAGATGACGCATAACGCCGTGTACTGCATCCCCGAGGTCATGCGCGACCTCGCCAAGGGCAAGAGCTGCATCGCGAACCCGGGCTGCTATCCCACCGCGTCCACGCTGGGGCTGATGCCGATGCTCGAGACCGGCAACATCGTCGAGAACACGATCGTCATCGACTCCAAGAGCGGCTACACCGGCGCGGGCAGACGTCCCGCGACGAACAAGCTGCTCACCGAGGCGGAGAACAACTTCTGCGCCTACGCGCTCGGCGGCGG